>DBGFLV010000067.1:0-3598 GCA_048528425.1 Oxalobacter sp.
CGCCTCGTTTGTCGACGGTAATCCGGTTCATCGTCTTGACCGGCGTGATCGATTGGCATTCAGCCGCACGAAAGGCCGAGAAATCGTGCTTTCCCAGAAGAAAATCGCTCCCTTTACGCATCGCTTCCGGATCGAGCGGCCGGAACACCCACCCGGCCCGGTTTTTCCACAAGGGGGAACGAACGGGATTGTTGTAAAGCAAATACCGGTAACGTCGGGCTGTCGCACTGGAACGGGCGTGAAAACCGTCTTTTCCCGCAGGCACTTCACAAGCCCACCGAACTGCGATCGAGACCGGCAAATACGAATTGATCCCGCGCACCCAGGAAACCGGCAACCGATCGAGACCGGTGTCGAGGTGAACAACCTGCTCGGTGGCGTGAACTCCGGCATCGGTTCTTCCGGCACACGTCGTGGTGATGTCACTCCCGGCAAACTGCCGGATAGCTGCTTCGAGCTGATCCTGTACAGTCATGCCGTCCGGCTGCGTCTGCCATCCTCGCCAGAACGTGCCGTCATACTCGATACCTAATGCGATACGTTTCATTTAATGCCGTATTAACTCGTTCCGTTATTCATCTTAACCGGCAAAAGCGGCAGATGCGTAACCGAGGAAAATGTCGACTGCCGGGTCTTTCCGACAGAACCGTTCTTACGCGAGCTACGTTCAGGACGCCGTTTTCCAAAAGAGTGCGTACACCCGCTTTATTTCGCTTATCTGTCGCAACTGGAACCTGCGGTAAAAAAGAACACTTTTTTACCGCTTTCCTTCGCAAAACCGGTTCTCTACAAATCAGGCCATGCGTTTTCCTGAAGCGTCCGTCAGAAAAATCCGGCACTTTCGTCAAAAAATGGCGCGATACGAAATACGGTCTCGCTTCGAAAGAAACCGGCTACTGATCCCACACGCCCAAACAGCCAGTCCGTTTGCGGCAAGTGCCCACTGCCATTGCCCAGTATTTTGCCTTAAAACGACAGCGACCGGCTTTTCCGGTCCCGTTCTTTTCTACCACAGGGCACAGGTCGGAAATACCCGCAAAAACAGCCGTTTTTGTTCCGGTACAATAGCGTCCTTCAAAAAAGCGGTCTTTGTCTGGAAACGCGTCAGCGGATACCCGGTCAACTGACACCCTACCGTAAAACACACGTTCCCTTCAGGCAGTCCGGTGTGGTTCCACAAGCCCAGGAAAAACCGGATCACACGTCTCCCAGTTCCGCCCTCTCCACGGAAGGAAAGGCTGTCGTTTCAGTCATACCGCTTTTCAAAAAAACCTCTTCAGGCCGCGAAACGCGACGTGTTAGCGTATCCATTGCCGGTGACAATCGACGTTTATTCCAGAATGATGCGCAACATTCGGCGCAACGGCTCAGCCGCGCCCCACAACAACTGGTCACCCACAGTAAAGGCCGAGAGATAATCGTCTCCCATACCGAGTTTGCGCAGCCGACCGACCGGCACGGTCAGTGATCCGGAAACAGCGGCCGGCGTCAAGTCCCTGACCGAATCTTCCCGGTTGTTGGGTACCACTTTCGCCCACGGATTGTGGCGCTTCAACATATCGACGATTTCGTCCAGCGGGACGTCTTTTTTCAGCTTGATCGTCAGGGCTTGCGAATGACAGCGCATTGCGCCCACCCGGACACAAAGCCCGTCCACCACAATTCGGTCATCGCCGTTTTTGCCGAGAATCTTGTTAGTTTCAGCACCACCCTTCCATTCTTCACGCGACATACCGTTACCTAGATCGGTATCTATCCAGGGAATCAGATTACCTGCCAGCGGTACGCCGAAATGCTGCGTTTCATCCGGTGTCATGGCTCGCTGCCGCGACAATACCCGCCGATCGATTTCAAGAATAGCCGAAGCGGGATCGTCCAGATTCAGCTTGACTTCCGTATGGATGGAACCGAACTGGGTCAGGAGTTCGCGCATGTGTTGCGCGCCGCCGCCTGACGCTGCCTGATACGTCATCGACGTCATCCATTCGACAAGATTGTGTTCGAACAACCCGCCCAGCCCCATCAACATGCATGAAACCGTACAATTGCCGCCGATGTAATTCTTGATTCCGTTGGCCAAACCCTGGTCGATCACTCGACGATTGACCGGGTCGAGAATAATCAGCGCCTCATCGCTCATGCGCAATTTGGACGCTGCATCGATCCAGTAACCGTCCCAGCCGTCTGCACGCAATTCCGGAAAAATTCTGGCCGTGTAATCACCGCCCTGGCACGATACCAGAATATCGCACTTTTTCAGTTCGTCGCAGTTGTAAGCGTCTTTGAGCACGGTTTCGTTTTTCGCCATTGACGGGGCCTGGCCGCCTACGTTGGACGTCGTAAAGAAAACCGGTTCAAACAAGGCAAAGTCGTTTTCTTCCTGCATACGCTGCATCAACACAGAACCGACCATACCGCGCCAGCCAATCAATCCTACCCGTTTCATGTCAATCACCTGATTCAGTTTTACCGGCGTTTCAGAGCGCGGCGACGACGGCGTCGCCCATTTCACGGGTACCGACTTTTCGTGTTCCCGCTTCATGAATGTCGCCCGTACGCAAGCCGTCGGCCAACACCTTCTTGACAGCCGCTTCGATACGGTCGGCTTGTTCACCTCTGTTCAACGAATACCGCAACATCATGGCGGCCGACAGGATCTGGGCCAGCGGATTGGCGATGCCTTTTCCGGCAATGTCGGGGGCAGAACCGTGAGACGGTTCGTAAAGGCCCTTGTTGTTTTCATCCAGCGAAGCCGACGGCAACATGCCGATGGATCCCGTCAACATAGCGGCGGCGTCAGACAGAATGTCGCCGAACATGTTACCGGTCACGATAACGTCCAGTTCCTTGGGGGCACGCACCAGTTGCATGGCGGCATTGTCCACATACATGTGATCCAGCCGGACGTCCGGATAGTCTTTCGAGACATCGTTCATGATTTCACGCCAGAGTTGCGATGTTTCCAGCACGTTGGCCTTGTCCACCGACGTCAGGCGCCTGTCGCGTTTTTGCGCCGTCCGGAAAGCGACATGGGCGATACGGCGAATCTCCGGTTCGGCGTATCGCATCGTGTCGAAACCTTCACGCGCTCCTTCGAAAGCACCGTCCGGAGCCGTGCGAATCCCGCGCGGCCGACCGAAATAAATGTCACCGGTCAACTCCCGAACGATCAACAAGTTCAGACCTGAAACGACTTCGGGTTTCAGCGTAGACGCACCGGCCAGTTCCGGGTACAGAACAGCGGGACGGAGATTGGCGAACAGTTTCAGATTTTTTCTGAGGCCCAAAATAGCCTGCTCGGGACGCAGGGAACGTTCCAGCGTATCGTATTTGAAGTCGCCGACTGCTCCGAAAAGGATCGCATCGGCTTCTTTCGCCAGCTTCAGCGTACTCTCGGGTAAAGGGTGGCCGTGCGCGGCGTAACCGGCGCCGCCGACATCGGCCCATTCCATCTCGACATCTTCGTCTAATGCGTTCAGGACCCGGACGGCTTCGTCCATGATTTCCGGGCCGATACCGTCACCCGGCAGAATAGCAATTTTCACGTCTTTCCTCTCTTTAAGGGATCATGTCGAAGATGAACCCGTTTAGTGTTGTT
>DBGFLV010000068.1:0-5208 GCA_048528425.1 Oxalobacter sp.
CGATTTTTGCCGTCTTTCCAGATAGATTGATGGACGTGCATGCCGGAACCGTTATCACCGACAATCGGTTTAGGCATGAAGGTCGCCGTTTTTCCGTAAGTGTGGGCAACATTCCAGATAATGTACTTCATGTTCTGCGTCCAGTCCGCACGTTCGACCAGCGTCGAAAAACGCGTACCGATTTCGTTCTGTCCGGCACCGGCAACTTCGTGGTGATGAACCTCGACCGGAATGCCCATCCGTTCCATCAACAAACACATCTCCGACCGCATGTCCTGGAAACTGTCAACAGGCGGAACCGGAAAATAGCCGCCCTTGACGGAAGGGCGATGTCCGCTGTTTCCCCCTTCCATTTTAAGGCGGCTCGACCAGGAACCTTCTTCAGAATCAATCTTGAAAAAACATCCCGACATCGCGTTGTCCCAACGTACACTGTCGAAAATGAAAAACTCGGGCTCCGGTCCGAAAAAGGCCATGTCGCCGATTCCGGAAGACTTTAAATGTGCCTCGGCCCGTTTGGCAATGGAACGGGGATCACGATCGTATCCTTTTCCGTCCGACGGTTCGACCACGTCGCATTGCATGAACAAGGTGGCATCTTCCAGGAACGGATCCAGATTAGCGGTGTTGGGATCCGGAAACAACAACATGTCAGACGCTTCAATCCCCTTCCAGCCCGCCACGGAAGAACCGTCAAACGCATGACCCTCTTCAAACTTGTCGATATCGAAACCGGAGGCCGGAACGCTGACATGCATTTCCTTTCCCCGGGTATCGGTAAAACGTAAATCAATGAATTTGACCTCGTTTTCTTCAATCATTTTCAAGACGTCTTCCGCACTTCTAGCCATATCATTCTCCTTAATTAACTCTTTCCGACCCGGCACTCTTTTCGGTGGCCTCGTGCCTGTCCCGTTTGACCGGTCATTAAAAAGCATATTTCATGCCACCTTTTCTTTTTCCCATGCATTCCCTATTTCGGCGCTTCCCGACTTGTTTTCTGTCCTGGGCATCACCTGATCGGTGCATTACATGGCCAGAAACGCACCAGAAAAGTGCGATTGCCTTTTCACCCCCGAACGGTCATTCGTCAAGCCGATACTGTGCACCGATACGATCCAATCCTTCCATCAACACGGCAAAAGGCGCGTTCAGTTCAGCAGGAGGCCCCTTCACACCCAGTTCCACATAATTGCTCAACCGGGTGTGACCCATGTGTGGCAGGCTGAACACTTTTACCGATGGAAACCGGGCTTCAATTTGTTCCATCAACGGCGTCATCTTGGCCTCTACTGCGCCGTATACCACAACGGATTTCTCGGCATGGTCGATCTGATGGAAAAGTGGACGATGGTAGGTATCCAAAGCCCATGAAATCATGGCCTTTGCCATTTGAGGAAAGCCGGGCACGAAATAATGCGTACCGACTGAAAAACCCGGAATCCGGTTGACGGGATTGGGAATAATTTTCGCGCCGACAGGAAATTCGCCCATTTTGAGCCTTCTTTGATTGTCGGGGGAAGCGTAATCAACACGCGTGGGATCGTTTGCCGTTTCGGCTATTCGTTCGCAAATGCTGATTTTCGCTTCAGGATGCAGCTCAAGCGGCCGTCCCAACGCGATCGACGCACATTGTCTTGTGTGATCATCCGGCGTGGAACCGATGCCACCACAACAGAAAACGATGTCGGACGTGGCGAAACTCTCTTTCAAAACCGACACGATCCGGTCAGGTTCATCGCCCAAATAGCGCGCCCAGTCTAGAGACAATCCCCTTTCTTTCAACAATTGCACCACATTGGGAAAATGCTGGTCACTTCTCTTTCCCGACATGATTTCATCGCCGATAATGACAAGTCCAATGGCCATACCCATTCACATTCTGTTTAGCGGATTACAAAAAACGGTTTGCCGTGCATTCTGACATAATTTGGACAGAATGGTAGGATAAAAAAATTGTAGAATTTCCGAAGCTCACGTTTGAGAGGCAAAAGATGACTTTAATAACGTTACCGACAGGTCTTAAATACCGGGATGAAGTGATCGGCACCGGCACCGAAGCCGGTAAGGGTTCTTCGTTTGTCAAGGTTCACTACACTGGCTGGCTGAAAAATCCCGACGGCTCCCGTGGAAAGAAATTCGATTGCAGCCGCGAAAGAGACAAACCATTCACCTTTCCGTTGGGGGTGATTTACGTTATTCCCGGATGGGATCAGGGAATCAAGGGCATGAAAGTGGGCGGCCGGCGCATTTTGTACATTCCACACCAACTCGCTTATGGCGCAAGAGGATTCGGCGAACTCGTTCCTCCTTATGCCGACCTGATTTTCGACATCGAACTGTTGTCTGCGTAAAAGTTGGCAAAGACGTAAAAAAACCGCTGTCCGCCGACTTTTTTACAAACCGGGACAGCTCAGAGTATGCCGTATTCCGCAAAGGAATAGGCACTTCTACCGGCAACGATAATGTGATCCAGTACACCGATCTCCACCAGACCCAACGCCTGCTTTAGCGCTCGGGTCAATGTCTTGTCGGCATTGCTGGGTTCGGCAGTACCGGACGGATGATTGTGAGCGAAAATCACGTTGGCGGCGTTGACGGAAAGCGCCATTTTAACGACTTCACGCGGATACACACTGGTATGTGCCAGGCTCCCCCTGAACATTTCACGACATTCGATCAGTTTATTTTTAATGTCCAAAAATAAAACGATAAAAGATTCGTGAGCCTGTCTGCCGAAATAGAGCTGCAGGTAATCCGTTACTTTTTCAGAGGACGACAACGCGACCCCTTTTTTCAAATCTTCTGCCAGGAGACGCCGCGCCAGTTCCATAATGGCCTGGAGTTGGGCGTACTTTGCCGGCCCGATCCCGTTCAAACCGGAAAAATCCCCTAACCGGGCCGAAAAAAGACCGGAAAGGGAACCGAAATGCATCATGATGTCCCGTCCCAGATCAACCGCACTCTTCCCGCTCGTCCCTGTTCGGAGAAAAATAGCCAGCAGTTCCGCATCCGACAAATATTCCGGGCCACACCGGATCAAACGTTCGCGTGGTCTTTCATGAGTGGGCCAATCGGTTATTGCCATAGTCGAAACTCTGGTTCTTGTCTGATAATATGGAAATCCTGGTGAACAGCCAACTGTTCACCATGCAGCAAAAAGGCCATTTTATTTCAAAACAGCCGACATAACAAAAATATTACATTCCTATCCTTTCAGATTTTCGTTTTCATCCATGAAACTGATCCTGGCCCAACCCAGAGGCTTTTGCGCAGGCGTCAAACGCGCCATTGAAACCGTAGAACGAGCTCTTGCGCTTTTCGGCAAACCAGTCTACGTTCGTCACGAAATCGTTCACAACACTTACGTCGTCAACTCTCTGAAAGAAAAAGGCGCCATTTTCATCGAAGAACTCGATGACGTCCCGGCAGACAGCATTCTGATTTTTTCTGCACACGGTGTTTCCCGTTCCGTCAGACAGGACGCCGAACGACGTCAGGTCAAATTGTTTGACGCGACTTGTCCGCTAGTGACCAAAGTCCACGCCGAAGTTGCAAAAATGCGCCGTCAAGGACGCGAAATCGTTGTCATCGGCCATCAAGGCCATCCCGAAGTGGAAGGCACGATGGGTCAATCGGATTCGGGCATGTTTTTAGTCACTCATCCGGACGACGTCCGCCGCCTGAACGTGACCGATCCCGAGCGAGTAGCCTTCGTGTCGCAAACGACGTTGTCGGTGGACGATACGGCGGAAATCATTCATGTGTTGAAAAAAAGCTATCCTGCCATTGCATCGCCCAAGCAAGCCGATATCTGTTACGCTACGACAAACCGACAAAAAGCTGTTAAACGGCTCGCTGAAAAAGCCGATCTGATTATTGTCGTCGGCAGTCCGAACAGTTCCAACTCCAATCGCCTTAGGGAAACGGCAGAAAAAAACGGTGTCGTCGCACGCATGGTCGACGACGCTTCGCAGATTGATCCAGGCTGGCTTACCAACCACTCCTGTATCGGCATCACGGCAGGCGCGTCGGCCCCTGAAATCCTGGTGCAGGAAGTCGTCGATTTACTGAAACGGTATGGCGCCGATTCCGTTACCGAACTGGAAGGCATGGAAGAAACGCTGACCTTTCCGCTGCCCAAAGGGCTGAAATCGTAAAATTACCTTTTGAGATAATTGTCCAGCAGTAACGAAACACCACCGAAAGCCGCATAAGAATCCGTCACGACAAAAACCGGTATGGAAGCCAGATAAGCTGAAAAACGCCCCTTTTCCTCAAACCGTTTTCGAAAACCGGATTCAAAAAAACGCTCTTTCAGCCGTGGAACAATGCCGCCTCCGATGTACAAACCGCCTTTTGCCCCGAGTGTCAACGCCAGGTTGCCAGAAACCGTACCCAGCATACGACAAAAAATCTCTACGGTCAGATCGCACAAATCACAGGTTTTCCGTAATGCCCTCTCCGTGATTTGATGCGCCATCAGGGGATCAACCGCTCTGTCTTCTATCTCCGCGACAAGCCGGTAAAGCAACTCCAGGCCCCGGCCCGAGAGCAGGCGTTCCGCAGAAACATGCCCCAATTGCTTTCTCGCTCGTTGCCAAATTTTGACTTCCAGTTCATCAAAAGGAGAAAAGGAAACGTGGCCTCCTTCTGTTTCCAAAGGAATCCAGCCATGCGAGGAAGGCACCAGACCGGAAACGCCCAGACCGGTTCCGGCACCGATCAAGCCGATCACCCGATTTTCCAGCCGCTCTTTTCCGCCCCATTGCCGGATACATTGCCGGGGTAGAAAAGGCAATGCCATAGCTAGCGCCGTAAAATCGTTAACCAGCAGAAAAACCTGAAAACCGAACGCTTCCTGAACCCGGGAAAGGGAAAATGTCCATTCCGAATTCGTCATTTTGATTTGATCGCCATCGATGGGATTGGCTATAGCTATCGCCGCATATCGCAGGGTTGACGAACCGGCCGAAACGGATTCGGGCCGAGACAAATAAAAACGCAGGGCCGCTTCGAAACTGGCGAAATTCCGATTGGCGTAACTGGCTAGCGCCGAAAAAACGCCCGGTGAGATTTCAATGGCAAAACGGGCGTTCGTTCCGCCCACGTCACCGATGACGCGTGGAAACGTTTTTTCCGCTTGCCGGGACAAGCGGAAAACCTTATCGTTTTCCGGGGAAACGGCTTCACTCGTGTCAGACATAT
>DBGFLV010000069.1:0-16881 GCA_048528425.1 Oxalobacter sp.
TCTGATGCCGGAAGACAAGAACAAAAAGTATGCCGACAAAATGCACGACTTCGAAACGGCTCTGGAAGAAATTTCCGAGCTGGCTTATCAGGCATATCGTCATTTGGTTTATGAAACACCCGGGTTTACAGACTACTTCTTCCAGTCTACGCCCATTGCCGAGATCGCTGAGCTGAACATCGGTTCCAGACCAGCTTCCCGGAAATCGTCCCGGCGTATCGAAGACTTAAGGGCCATCCCCTGGAGTTTTTCCTGGGGACAGTGCCGGGTTCTGCTGCCCGGCTGGTACGGTTTCGGTTCGGCCATTACTCAATGGCTCGACGAAAAAGACACCAACGTCAAAAACCGGAAGATCGCTCTCTTGCAATCTATGTACAAGGAATGGCCTTTCTTCGAATCCATGCTCTCCAACATGGACATGGTGTTGGCCAAAGCCGATCTGGCGATTGCCTATCGTTATTCTGAACTGGTTACCGACAAGAACCTGCGTGACAGAGTCTTCTCTCAGATTTGTGCCGAACATCAGCGTACACTCGACAGTTTCGAAATCATCACGCATGAAAAGGAACGGTTGGTCAACAATCCTGCCCTGGCCCGTGCCCTGAAAGACCGACTGGCGTACATTGATCCGTTAAACCACTTGCAAGTGGAACTGATCAAGCGTCACCGCAATCCAGGCAATAATCCGGAGAATCTGGACGCACGCGCCACCCGGGGTATTCATCTGTCGATCAACGGCATTTCCGCAGGCATGCGTAACACGGGCTGACCTTTCCGGTCGAATTACCGGCAGGGCGCCTTGGACTTCTAACCGTTCCGTGATCGTTTTAGGCGATCACGGAATGTTCGTCCGAAGACAACCGGTTTTGTCCGGATAAACCGGGGACATTGCCGTGTCCTGGCGTTTTTGTCTTATCGGTAAACGTCTGCCGGGTTCTTCCCTCACCCGACCGCGTACCGGACCTTTAACGGCCAACAGGTTAAAGACGTGATGATGTTTTTCTTCCGGTTGAAAACGGTCAGCCGGTTCTCAGATTTCGACCCCATCGGAAACCGAGATGCGCAGGGATTGCCGACTCGTGTCGCTGCAGCTTGTTCGTGTAGTGTCCTAACGGATGACGACCGCCGTGCTGGCTGATGTGCTCGATCTTCTCGTGTTCTCATCCGTGACGGTTTTTGCCGGATTTGCAGGGAATAAAAAGGCTGGATACGATCATCCCGTAGTGAGCGAACGCGGACTTGCCGGTTTTTTGATGGCCCTGTTGCACTCCGGCCTGACCGGCCGGTCACTCTCTCATCGGTACGGATAAAAAGTCCGGCTGATCCGATCTGCTTAAGGTAGGTTTTTGCTCCCCTCCGCAATCTGTTTTTTTATCACGAGATTGTTTATCTCAGGCGAGGCGATGGGAGGAAACCCATCACGACAGGGAACGGAAAATCTTTGCCGGGATAAATCGTCGTTTCAACCAAACAGACCTCTGTCTTTTTTCATGCGATAGAAAAAGCGTGGCAAACGCGTCATTTCAGATGCTCCGACCGGAAGGGCATGATGTGCTGCCACAGAATGTACCGCTGTGCCTTTTCCGGAGGAACCGGACGAAGTGTGATCGGAAAAACGGCACAACTTGCCAACACTCCCAACCGCCGACTGTCTGGGACAAGGGATACCCATGGCTTGCCGGAGACGGACGGAACACCGCAGAACCCGGCGCAAACCAGGGTACAACGCTCTTTTCCCGCCCCCCGAAGAAACCCGGCAATCAGGCGTTTTTGAGATATCTGGACAAATAAACGCTTTGGCCGATCACGAACAAAAGCATGAGTCCCATGCCGCCGAACAGTTTGAAACTGACCCAGGTTGCCGTTTCAAATCCTCCCCAGAACGCGACATACAAGTTCAACACGCCCATGACTGCGAAAAACAGAATCCAGGCCACATTCAGTCGTTGCCACACCGGATCGGGTAACTGAATCTTCTTTTCCATCATGGCCCGGATCAGATTCTTCCGGAAAGCGGTACTGGCAATCAAAAGCGCAGCGCCGAACAGCCAGTACAGAACGGTCGGTTTCCATTTGATGAATTCCTCGCTGCCGAAATAAATCGTTGCTCCACCGAAAAGCGTGACGACGACTAACGACACCCACAGCGTGACGTCAATCTTTTTTCGGCGTACCAGCAAATAAACAATTTGCAAGACACTGGCCGCGATCGCCAGTGCCGTTGCCAGCAGGATGGGAACCGACGACTCCGGAATGGACGGCCCGGCGACAAAAGCGGATAGATACTTGTCGGCTATAACCTGGGCCGTAACCAGGTGATTTTTGGCCCATGAAAAAGAACCGAAAAAAAGAATAACCGGGAACAGATCAAAAAGAAACTTCATTTTTATGGATCACTTATCGGAAGACTCCGCAGATTCCGGCAATGGATCAAAACGTAACGCCGCGGAATTAATACAATAACGCAGTCCTGTCGGGGGCGGACCGTCGTCAAATACATGACCGAGATGGGCATCGCAAATACCACAGATGATTTCCGTCCGGACCATGCCCAAACTGATGTCGACTTTTTCAATAACGTTTTCACGATCAATTGGTTCGAAAAAGCTGGGCCAGCCACAACCGGAATCGAATTTGGTGTCCGAGATGAAAAGCGGGGTTCCGCAATTGACACAGGAATAAACACCCTTTTCGTGATGGTTCCAGTACTCTCCGGTAAAGGGCGGCTCCGTGCCTTTCTGTCGGGTCACCTGATAGGCCAGAGGCGACAATTGTGCTTTCCATTCGGCATCTGTTTTCTGAACTTTACGAGCTGTCATTGAAATCGCTCCTCAAAAATCGTTAAAACCGTTGATGAATGAATCGACTATATCCTCTAAATTTTTCCTTCACCTTCAGATTTGTTAAAAAAGGGGCACGTTCACCCTTAGGCTCCATCGGCTGGAAAGAGACACATCTTAATCTATCCTGTCGAAAACAGCCATGGATTCCACGTGAGAGGTATGGGGAAACATGTTCACCACACCGGCCTGTTTGAGCCGATAACCTCCCTCTCCGACCAGGGTGCCCGCGTCCCGTGCCAGCGTTCCGGGATTGCAGGAAACATAGACGATTCGCTTTGGCCGGAATGTGGTATGTACTCCTTTCAAACCGGCCACCACTTGGCAAACGGCCGCTGCGCCGTCTCGCGGTGGATCAATCAATACCTTGTCAAACGGCGCTAAAGCGATCCAGTCTTTTTGCCTCATTTCAAACAGATTGCACGTCATGAAACGGATCTTCTTCTCCAATCCGTTCAACAGGGCCGCTTCCTGTGCCCGCTGCGTCAACGTCGCATTGCCTTCAATGCCCACGACGGTACGCGCCTGTCTTGCCAGCGGTAACGAAAAATTGCCCAATCCGCAAAACAGGTCGGCAATCCGGTCGTTTTTGTCCACTTCCATCAAACGAAGGGCCCGCGAGACCAGCACCTGATTGATCTGATGATTGACCTGAGTGAAGTCACCCGGCTTAAAAGGCATTTCAACGCCAAATTCAGGCAATCCGTATTTCAGTTTGTTTTCGAACGGATAAAAAAGGTGAATCGTTTCCGGCCCTTTCGTTTGTAGCCACCACTGGACTTGTCGGTCATCGGCAAACTGTTTCAACTTTATACCGTCCTCTTCCGACAAAGGTGCCATGATTCGAAGTAAAAGCGCGGTTGTCAACTGTTTTTCATTTCCCCCGACGGCAACCTCGACCTGAGGCACCTGCCGCCGAATGGATAACGAGCCGATCAATTCCCGTAACGGTACCAGCATGGCGGAGACATGAGGCGGCAAAACGGAACAGGTCTTCATGTCTGTTATATACCGGGATTGTCTTTCCCGGAAACCGACCAGTACACCGCCTTTTTTGGGAACGTCATTAACTGAAAGACGGGCCCGAAAGCGATACCCCCAATACGGGCCGTGTATCGGAGCCAGCATGCTCTCTGCTCTCACCTGCCCAATGTGCTTTAAATTGTCTTCCAAAACGCGCTGTTTGATGGCGACTTGGGCGCCCGGGTCGAGATGCTGCATGGAACATCCGCCGCAAACCCCGAAATGCGGGCAAACCGGTACAACACGAATGGACGACTCCCGAAAAAGAGAAAGCGTCCTGGCCAATTCCCATTGACTTTTTTTCTTGCGGGATTCACACCGGACCACTTCGCCGGGTAACGCTCCTTCCACAAAAACGACTTTTCCGGGTGAACCGTCTTCATTGGGAAGATGGCCGATGCCCCGCCCTTCCATATCCAGCGATTCGATTGAAATGATGTGTGTGGACATAACTCGTATTCGAAAAGGAAACAACGCATCGTGAAACACATGCGTTGTTTCCGAACATGAAAAAGAGGCTTAGCGGACAGGCAGATAGTTGACCGGATCAACGGGTTTGCCCTGATAGCGTATCTCGAAATGCAATTTGACGCGATCGCTGTCGGTATTGCCCATTTCCGCAATCGGTTCTCCCCGTTTGACCTGTTGCTTTTCCTTGACCAGAATCCTGTCGTTGTGGGCATAAGCCGACAGGACATTGTCACTGTGCTTGATAATGACCAGATTGCCGTAACCGTTCATACTGCCTTTGTGCAAGACTGTTCCATCGGCAGCAGACAGAATTTTCTGTCCTTTTGTCCCGGCGATGTCGATTCCTCTGTTTTTTCCGGCCATAAACGAACCGACCATTTTACCTTCTGTCGGCCAACTCCAGCGAATACCTTCCACTTCCCGCACACCGTTTGCTCCGGTCGACACAACTGCCGGTGCGGTTGCCGTACTCGGTGCGCCACCGGATGAGGTACCCGCCTTTTCCGACGCTTTTTTCGCCGCGTCGATCGAACGGACTTCCACGCCGGAAGTCGTCGTCACGCTGGCCGCTTCCACGGACGCGTTATCAGGCGGCTGCATCCGGAGCACCTGTCCGACCCGCAAGTCGTTCAGATCGGCAAGCTGATTCCAGGCAGCGAGTTCGGCCACACTGTGACCGGAACGCCGAGATAGTTGGGAAAGCGTATCTCCCCGCTGAACCGTGTAACGGATCGTGTTACGGTCAATCGGCTGGTGAGCCGAATGAGTGACGACTGACCGATCGGCGATCGGCGCCGTCCTTTTTGGATTACTGCACGCGCATAATCCGGCGCAAACAATTCCTACTAACAGATAAGCTGACTTTTTCATTTGAAGTATTCCAACGTCTATTGGCTCTTTCCGGTTCAAACTGTACCTTCACGCAACGGAACGAAATGGCAATCGTCCAAAACGATCTTTTTCCACTGACGCTCCGCCACTCTTTCAATCAGTTGCAGCGTCTGTCGTTCTTCCCCTATCGGCGCGATCAAACGACCGCCCACCATTAACTGCATCAACAAGGCATCGGGTACTTTGACACCGGCCGCTGCAACGATGATCCCGTCAAACGGAGCGACTTGCGGCAATCCCAACATACCGTCACCATAATGCAAGCGCAGGTTGGCGATTCTCATCGGCCTCAGGTTGCGGCGGGCCAATTCATGGAGTGCCCTGATACGCTCAACCGAATAAACTTCGTGCGCCATTTTAGCGAGAATGGCTGCCTGATAACCGCATCCTGTCCCGATTTCCAGTACCTTTTGCCATCGGGTCTTTTCCGTGTCCGTGCGCAAGGCTTCGAGCATTTTCGCCACGGTAGAGGGCTTGGAGATCGTCTGGCCGGAACCGATCGGCAATGCTATGTCCGCATAAGCCTGTCCCGAGAGTCCCGCTTCGACAAACAGATGACGCGGTACTTTCCCCATAGCTTCCAGCACAACCGTATCTCGTATACCGGCTCGCATGAGCCGATCCACCATCGCATGCAGGGAACGCAAGGGAGAGGAACCGTTCCAGGCGGTTTCTGGTAAGGAACGCGGCTTTTCGACGTGGCGTTCCAGTTCCCGGTTTTCTACCGTGTTCTGTACCGCTGTTTGCAATCCGGCCCATCTTTTCTTGCCGCCTCCGGACAGTTTTTCCGATGAAGACCGTCCCATCACACTGGACAATGGCAACGGAAACGATTTCGTCTTCCTGTTCATTCGACTATTTTCTGCAAATCGTCCAGCAAGGCGGTCTGTGTCCAGTCCAGTTGCAACGGAGTGACCGAGACGTGACCGTTTTTAACCGCGTAAAAGTCGGTTCCTTCACCGGCGTCCCTGACCGGTCCGGAGGGTCCTATCCAGAAAATCTCGCGATCAAACGGATCCTTTTCACGGATAACCGCTTCCGATTCATGACGACGTCCCAAACGTGTCGCGCAAATCGACTTCAGTTCAGCATAAGGTCGATTGGGAATGTTGACGTTCAAAAGAAACGGTTTCGGCAATCTCTCGTAGACTTTCAAAATCAAGTCTTTCGCCACGCGGGCGGCGCTGTCCAGTTCTGCCCAGCCCTTGTTGACCTGCGAAAAGGCAATAGCGGGAATGTCGAACAAATAACCTTCCATAGCCGCGGCTACCGTACCGGAGTATATCGTGTCTTCGCCCATGTTCTGGCCGTGATTGATACCCGCTACCACCAGGTCGGGACGCCAGGGCAAAACACCGGTTATGGCGATGTGAACGCAGTCCGAAGGCGTACCCGTTGTATAAGTGAACCCGTTGTTGCCCTGATAAACCGAAATGGGACGCTCCAGCGTCAGGGAGTTGGAAGCGCCGGAACGATTACTGTCGGGTGCCACGACAGCAATTTCAGCAATCGTCGCCAATGCCTTTGCCAGCGCACTGATCCCGGGAGCCAGGTAACCATCGTCGTTACTGATCAATATATGCATCGGAACCGATCACTTTCTCAAACCATTCATTCGTCACCCGATCCCGCAGACATCGGGCATTTCATGACCGACAGGCCTTTTCATTCCTTTTCAGGCAAGGACAGCAGTGTCAGTATTTCGTTCAACTCCTTGCGGATGGCATCCACATCCGGAAGTGGGGTCACAGCGACTTCTTCAACGACCCGATTCTCTCCTGAAACTGCATTTCGGTTTCGCCGTTCGTTCAGTTTGTTTCTCGCTCCGCTGATCGTAAAACCCTGGTCGTAAAGCAGTTCCCGGATACGTCTGATCAGCAAAACTTCATGATGCTGATAGTAACGCCGATTTCCTCTGCGTTTCACCGGTTTCAACTGTGTGAATTCCTGTTCCCAGTAACGCAGCACATGCGGCTTCACACCGCACAATTCGCTGACCTCCCCGATCGTGAAATACCTTTTAGCCGGTATGGAAGGCAAAACGACCGTTTCAGGTTTATGGACTCTTACGTTCATGGAAAATGATCACGTTACTTGTCAAGTTTATCTGCCGATTCAACCATCGATTTCAGTTTCTGACTGGCATGAAAGGTGACTACCCGTCGTGCGGTAATCGGAATTTCTTCTCCCGTTCGGGGATTGCGACCGGGACGCTGGGGTTTGTCGCGCAACTGGAAATTACCGAATCCGGACAGCTTGACGGTCTCACCACGCTCCAGGGCGCAACAGATTTCCTCGAAAAAAGTCTCGACCATTTCCTTGGCTTCCCGTTTGTTCAGGCCAACCTGTTCATAGAGCAGTTCGGTCAAATCGGCTTTTGTCAAAGTCGTTGATGCAGTTGCGCCGGAATCTGGCAACGCCTCGACAGGAAAAGCCGATTTTGTTTTTCCGGGCAATTGCGAATCGGTAGGTCGTTTCATTCTTGTTATGTCAAACCAAATGTTTTTCGGAATTCAAGTACGCAATTTCGCGTCCAGATCTTTTTCGGCTGCCGTAACAAACGCATGGATCGCAGCCTCTACGACATCATCTTGCAGGGTTTTATTGACGTCTTGCAGCGTAAAGCGGAACGCAAGACTCTTTTCATGGGCATTTAAACCTTTTCCACGATAATCATCAAACAAAACAACAGTTTGCATGATACGGCAGAGAGGATTATTATCTTTTTCCCGGTAGAATCTGTCAATGACTTCTTGCACCGGCAGTGCCGAATCGACGACTAGGGCGATGTCTCTTGTCACCGGCTGGTAACGCGATATTTCGCTATAAGACGGGATAGTAACGGATTGTAAGGCACTTGTCTCCACCTCAAACACGATCGGAGCGTGCGGTAAATCGTACTTGTGCTGCCAGGATGGATGCAATTCACCCATCACGCCGATTTCTCGACCGGCCATCAACACGGCAGCGCACCGGCCCGGATGAAACGCCGGATGTGTGGCTTTAACGAACTTGAGTTTTTCGGGGACGAAAAGCGCTTCCAGATCGGCCTTGACATCAAAAAAGTCAACAGGGCGCTCGGGCAATCCCCACTGTTCTTCTTCGGAGAGACCGTAGGCAATGGCGGCAAGATGCTTAGGCTGTTCATAACCGGCTACAGATAACGGCCCCTCTTTTACCTGTGCATTCCGTAAAAAAACAGAACCGATTTCAAAAAGACGAACTCGTGAAAACTTGCGGTTCAGATTGTATCGAACATTGGAAATCAAGCTGCCGATCAAAGTGGAACGCATGACACTCATCTGGCTGGCGATCGGATTTAACAGACGAATCGGCTCGGCGTTGTCGGCAAAATCCTTTTCCCACTCTTCCTCGACAAAACTGTAATTGACGACTTCCTGATAATCCAGATCGGCCATCTGCCGACGGATGGCAAACAGGGAACGTACCCTTTCCGGAGCGACGCGCATGACATTGGACGCAACCGGAGGCAAAGCCGGTATGTTTTCAAAACCGTAGAGGCGTGCGATTTCCTCAATCAGGTCTTCCTCGATTTCAAGGTCGAACCGGTAAGAAGGCGGCGTAACGATAAAATCGTCCCCGTTCCGGACAAAAGCCAACTCCAGCCGGTTAAACAGGTCGGCGATCCGGTCTGCCGTCAGAGAAACACCGATGACTTTTTCAGCACGCGCACGGCGTAAAACAACCGGAAGCCGCTGGGGCACATTGACGATTTGATCGTCCATCGGCCCCACCGTGGTTTGACTTTCGATACCGCAAATGTCGAGAACCAGTCCGGTTATCCGCTCGATCGCGTCGATAGTGCGTTCATAATCGACGCCCCGTTCGAAACGGTGAGCGGCGTCCGTGGTGAAATTGAATCGTCTAGCCCGTCCCCGAATGGCGTCCGGCCACCAGAAGGCAGCCTCGATGAAAATGTTTCGCGTATCCAACGAAACGGCAGTTCGATCCCCGCCCATCACGCCGGCCAGGGATTCGGTGCCGTAATCATCGGCAATAACGCCGACCTGGTCATCGATTTCGACTGTCATGCCGTTCAACAGGGTGACCGACTCACCTTGCTTTCCCCATCGGACTTTCAAAGGCCCCGTTATTTTGTCCAGATCGTAAATGTGGTTCGGTTGCCCCAATTCCAGCATGACGTAATTGGAAATGTCGACCAGGGCAGAGACCGAACGTTGACCGCTTCGTTCAAGACGCTGTTTCATCCAGGCCGGCGTTTGAGCTTTTGCGTTGATGTTCCTAATGACACGGCCGGAAAAACGACCGCACAAATCCGGTGCCAAAATGTCGACTTTCTGTCTTTCATCGGACGTAGGACTGACAGACACCGTGTCGGGCCTGTTAAGCGGTCGGCCGGTCAATGCCGACACTTCCCGGGCAATTCCGAGCAGAGACAAGCAATCAGCCCTGTTGGGGGTCAGTTTAACGTCGAATACGGTGTCTTCCAACGCCAGATAATCGCGAAGGCTTTGACCGACCGGCGCATTGTCCGGCAAGTCCATAATGCCTGAATGGTCTTCGGAGAGGTGCAACTCCCGGAGTGAACACAGCATGCCGTTTGACTCGACTCCCCGCAACTTCCCTTTTTTGATCGAGAAGGGCTTGCCGTCTTCTCCCGGAGGAAGGACCGCGCCTATCAGAGCGCATCCCGTTTTCATACCGGCACGCACGTTAGGCGCGCCACAGACGACATTCAACACTGCCCCGGTACCGGCATCGACCTGGCAGACACTCAAGCGATCGGCATTCGGATGCTTGGTCACTTCCAACACTTGTGCGACGACGACCTGTGAAAAAGGAGGCGCAACCGGAGTAACGCTTTCCACTTCCAGTCCCGACATGGTCATCAAATGCGCCAGTTCATCGGTCGTCACATCCGGATCGACCCACATCCGAAGCCAGTTCTCAGAAAATTGCATGATCAGCTCTCCATACCGGAAACGGTACAGTAGTAATAAACGTTCAATTGAATTGCCTTAAAAAGCGTAAATCGCCTTCGTAAAACAGTCTTAGATCATTGATGCCGTAACGCAGCATCGTCAAACGCTCCAAGCCGGAACCAAACGCGAATCCGGTGTGATTTTCCGGATCGATTCCCATGTTTGTCAACACGTTCGGATGAACCTGACCGGCTCCGGAAACTTCCAGCCATTTCCCTTTCAGCGGTCCGGAACCGAAAGCAATGTCGATTTCGGCCGACGGTTCGGTAAAAGGAAAATAGGAAGGACGGAATCGTACCTGTAAGTCATCCGTTTCGAAAAAAGCCTGTACAAAATTCAGATACACGCCTTTCAAATCGGCGAAACTGATGTCTTTGTCGATCCAGAGTCCTTCCACCTGATGAAACATCGGGGAAT
Organism: Oxalobacter sp.; assembly: GCA_048528425.1. Lineage (GTDB taxonomy): Bacteria > Pseudomonadota > Gammaproteobacteria > Burkholderiales > Burkholderiaceae_D > Oxalobacter. The sequence goes on from DBGFLV010000069.1 coordinate 10,607, forward strand.
GCGTAGCGTCACTGTCGACCCGATACGTTCGACCTGGTGCGATGACTTTGACCGGTAACTCATGCGAACGGGCGTAACGCACTTGCATGGGACTGGTGTGCGTCCTAAGCAGTAACGGTTTTCCCTGGGCGTCGTTACCTTCGATGTAAAACGTGTCCTGCATGGATCGGGCGGGATGGTTTTCGGGACTGTTCAAGGCAGTAAAGTTGGTCCAGTCAGTTTCGATTTCAGGACCGTCTGCCACGTCGAAACCGATGGAACCGAATATTTTTTCAACGCGTTCCCACGTTCTCATGACCGGATGAATACCCCCTTTTCCCCGACCGCGTCCCGGTAGCGTGACATCGATTGCTTCGGCGTTTAATCGCTCCAGCAGTTTTTTATGAGCCAGTTCCTCGCGGCGCGCAGTCAGTGCACTTTCAATCTGACTCTTGGCTTTGTTGATCAGAGCACCCTGCATTTTACGCTGTTCGGGTTCCATTTTTCCCAGCGTTTTCATCTGTGCAGTTACCAAACCGGTCTTGCCCAGATATTTCGCTTTGGCATTTTCAAGCGAGACCGCATCGGACGCTTCCTGAAAATCCTGTTTTGCCGAGGCAATCAACTGTTCTAACGAATCCATGCCATTTGTTCCTGTCCGACCCACGAAAAGAAAATAAAAAGCGGGGCAAGCCTATTCCTTGCCCCGCTTCGTTTCATACATCTGCGACGCCATCAAGCCGCAATAGCAGCCTTGACCTGATTGACGATGGCAGCAAAAGCAGGTTTGTCTGCTACAGCCATATCGGCCAGTACCTTACGGTCCAGCTCGATAGCCGCTTTTTTCAGACCGTTCATGAAGACACTGTAAGACATCCCCAATTCACGGGTGGCAGCGTTGATCCGGGTAATCCACAGGGCGCGGAAAACCCGTTTTTTGTTTCGGCGGTCACGGTAGGCATACTGACCTGCCTTCATGACAGCTTCTTTGGCGACTCGATAAACCGAACTGCGGCGGCCCCGGTAACCCTTGGCCTCGGCAAGCAGTTTTTTATGACGGGCCCGTGCAGTGACCCCACGTTTTACTCTGGACATACTCTTTCCCTGTTATTCGTGTTAATGGATCAGGCGCTGGGCATCATGCGTAACACGGACGAAACATCGCTCGCGTTCACATTGGTCATTCCACGCAACTGGCGTTTATTCTTGGTCGTCTTTTTCGTCAGAATGTGACGTTTGAAAGCCTGCGCACACTTGACAGTGCCGCCAGGACGAACGCGAAAACGTTTTTTCGCGCTGCTTTTGGTTTTCATTTTCGGCATTTTGTTTTCTGTCCTTTCCGGACAGCTCCTTTTTATATGATCACAGGTGGCAACGGACGTTGCGCTTTTATGCCTGCTCTCACTTGTTTTACAGCGTCTAGCGCTGTTCTTTTTCCATTGCAGGCGCAATGAAAACAGATTCTATTTCTTTTTCTTCGGCGACAGTACCATAACCATCTGACGCCCTTCCATTTTGGGAAACTGTTCAACCTGACCGTAAAGTTCCAGGTCCTGTTTCAACCGTTCCATCATGCGGAATCCGATGTCCTGATGAGCCATTTCGCGACCGCGGAAACGCAGGGTGATTTTGCACTTGTCGCCATCGTCTAAGAACTTGATCAAATTACGCAACTTGATATTATAGTCCCCTTCGTCGGTGCCGGGACGGAATTTGACTTCTTTTACAGAAATCACCTTCTGTTTCAGCTTGGCTTCATGGGCCTTTTTCTGCTCGGCATATTTGAATTTGCCGTAATCCATAAGACGACAAACTGGCGGCCGGGCATTCGGTGCAATTTCCACCAGATCGACATCAGCTTCTTCAGCCAGCCTGAACGCTTCCTGAAGGCTGACGATACCCAGCTGTTCATTGTTGACCCCCAAAAGCCGTACTTCGGGCGCTGCAATTTCGCCGTTGATGCGATGTGACTTGTCAGTAGCTATGTCGGTTCCTCACTTATCAGGTTATGCTGTCCACACTGGAGAATTTCACTGTTTCGATTCGACTTCTTTTTCCAGCCGGGCCATCAGTTCGTTTACTGTCATGGCGCCCAGATCGACTCCGCCACGAGCCCGGACAGCGATGGTATTTCCGTTTTTTTCCTTCTCGCCCACGACGAGCAGATAAGGTATTTTATTGACGGAATGATCGCGTATTTTATAGGTAATTTTTTCGTTGCGCAAATCGGTTTCTACCCTGAAACCGCCTTTTCTCAATGTTTCGGCAACACTTTCGGCATATTCCGCCTGTCCGTCCGAAATGGTCAAAACAACGGCCTGTACCGGAGCCAGCCACAGGGGCATGGCACCAGCATGGTTTTCAATCAAAATACCAATGAAACGTTCAAGCGATCCCAGAATGGCCCGATGGATCATGACCGGAATTTTGCGGGTATTGTCTTCCGCTACGTATTCCGCTCCTAATCTCATCGGCATGGAGAAATCGACCTGAATGGTGCCGCACTGCCACATACGGCCAATGGCGTCCCGCAAGGTGTACTCGATCTTGGGGCCGTAAAAAGCGCCGTCGCCCGGCGACAGTTCAAACTCGCTGCCGGAACGCTTCAAGGATTCGATCAGCGCATTTTCGGCCTTGTCCCAGGCCTCATCCGAGCCGACCCGTTTTTCCGGCCGGGTCGCCACCTTGTAGATGATGTCGGTGAAGCCGAAATCTTTATAGACTTTTTTCAACAGGTCGGTAAAAGCGACACATTCGTCAAGAATCTGGTCTTCGGTACAAAAGATGTGTCCGTCGTCCTGCGTAAAACCGCGTACACGCATCATGCCATGCAACGAGCCTGACGGTTCGTTACGGTGACACTGACCGAATTCCCCGTATCGTAAAGGCAATTCACGATAAGAATGCAGATTAGAGCGGTAAATCTGGACATGACCCGGACAATTCATCGGCTTGATGGCGTAAACGCGATTTTCCGACTCGGTCGTAAACATGTTTTCTTTGTAGTTATCCCAGTGACCGGACTTTTCCCACAATGAACGATCCAGAATCTGCGGCCCCTTCACTTCCTGATAACCGTTGTCTTGATAAACCCGGCGCATGTACTGCTCGACCTGTTGCCAGATCGTCCAACCCTTGGCATGCCAGAAAATCAGGCCTGGCGCCTCGTCCTGGAAATGGAACAGGTCGAGTGCGCGTCCAAGACGACGGTGATCCCGCTTTTCCGCTTCGCTCAGCATATGCAGATAAGCGTCCTGATCTTCTTTTTTCGCCCACGCCGTTCCATAAATACGCTGAAGCATTTCGTTTTTGGAATCACCCCGCCAGTAGGCCCCGGCGACTCGCATGAGCTTGAACACTTTCAGCTTGCCGTTCGCCGGCACATGCGGTCCACGACACAAGTCGGTAAAGTCACCGCTCGTATAAAGCGAAACGTCTTCACCGGCAGGAATGGATTCAATGATTTCCGCCTTGTAGTGTTCGCCGATAGAGTTGAAATAAGCCACGGCTTCGTTACGTGGCAACACGGTACGGGTGACTGTCTCGTTTTTTTGCGCCAGCTCGACCATCTTTTTTTCGATGGCTTCCAGGTCTTCAGGCGTAAACGGACGCTTGTATGAAAAATCGTAATAAAATCCGTTTTCAATGACCGGCCCAATCGTGACCTGGGCATCGGGAAACAGCTGCTTGACGGCATAGGCCAGCAAGTGGGCTGTTGAATGCCGTAAAATGTCAACGCCATCGGGATCGCGGTCGGTTACGATCGACAGATCGACGTCCCGGTCGATCACGTAGGACGTATCGACCAGTTTGTCGTCCACTTTGGCAGCCAGTGCCGCCCTGGCCAGACCGCTACCGATAGAAGCAGCCACTTGTGATACGGTTACCGGCTCATCGAATTCACGCTTCGAGCCGTCGGGAAGCCGAACTGAAATCATCTGAATCTCCAAAACCAACGGAAAAAGACGGCGCGCTGGCCGCCCATCAACCACTCAACAAAAAAACGCGGGCCTACCGCGCTTTTCGTTCACTTAACGGCGCAACAGAATTGTCCTAAAGCAACCAATCGAAAAGAAAGCCGTTGAGTTATCATGATGCCGCCAACTTTAGCACAGAACGCGACACTCTCAAAACAAGCCGACAGGCCGACCGATCCTTTCCATCCAGGCAACCGTTTTCTCCGCCGGAATAGACGAGCCGACCTGACCGCTCTGGCGCCGCGTTTTAACGGGAGTCCGATTCTCTTTTACCCGAACTTGCAACGAGCCGGTACCGCCGCTTCCAAAGCGGCAAACACAACACACACCGGATCACAAAAAACAAAATCCCCGACAAACGGGGATCATGAATCAACCAATTTCCGGAAAAAATTGGTAGGCACGATTGGACTCGAACCAACGACCCCTACCATGTCAAGGTAGTGCTCTAACCAGCTGAGCTACGCGCCTAAAAATATAATTTTATCAGAAACTGTTTCAAGTTGCTTGTCCCCATCCGTAAGAAGTTGTACCAAGACAACAGTCAGACTACTTAACATACTTACAATATAATTTAGCCTGATTAAACATTTTGTGAATAGCATAGTATGTTTCTTCACGAACCACTACAATAAAAAGACTTCTGTTGCATGAGAAATCCGATGAAATTAACTTGTTTTTCACTCGCATTGAGCGGTGTTTTTCTGGCTCTTTCCGGTGTGGTCTGTGCTCAAACGACGTTGACGGCGGCAGTCGATTACACGCTTCGGAACAATCCTGACGTTGCCATTGATGCTCGCCAACGGCGCTCGGTCGACGAAGCCCTTCTGGGCGCTTACAGCGGCTATCTTCCGAAAGTGGACATCGGCTGGGGGATCGGCCGCGAGAAGGCAAAAAACAACAACACGAATTATCAATGGAGCGACTATCTGACCCGTCATGAAAAATCAGTGACCCTGCAACAAATGCTTTTCGACAGTTTCGCCACCGCAAACGAGGTGGCCCGCAATCGTGCCCGTATGCAGTCAGCCGCATACAAGGTGTCGGGTTCGTCCGAGCAAATCGCGCTGAAAGTGGTGGAAGCTTACTTGAATGTGTTGCGGTTGCGTGAAAACGTCCGTCTGACACAGGAAAATCTGGAAAACCATCAAAAAACCTATGACCAGATTTCACTCAGGGCTTCCAGCGGCATCGGGCGGCAATCGGACGTGGATCAAGCAGAAGCACGTCTGGCTCTGGCCAAATCCAATCTGGTCTCGGCAGAAGCCAATCTCCGCGACGCCGAAATCACCTATCAGCGCTATACCGGGATGATGCCTGACGAATTGATCCAGCCGGAAGGCCCTACCGAAGTCATGATGCCAAAAAGCCTTGAAGACGCTATTGAAAAAGCGCGTGCAAACAACCCGCTTTTGAAACAGTCCAAGGCGGACATCGAAGCTGCCAACGCCCAGTACGACGCAGCCAAGTCGGCGTTCGGCCCACGTTTCGACATTCAGGCCGGTATGAACTATCTCGACAATTCAGGAGGCATCGAAGGCGACAACGATTCGAAATATGCCATGGTGCGCATGAACTGGAATCTGTTGAGAGGCGGAGCGGACTACGCGCGTCTGGGAGAAATGAAACAGCTTTCCTACCAAGCCATCGACATTATGAAACGAACTTTGATGCAGTTAGACGAAAGCACCAGTCTGTCGTGGAACACCTATGTGTCCGCCCATGAACGCCTTCCCAATCTGCAACAGCATGCAGAATCCAGCTTGGCGACACGCGACGCTTACACTAAACAGTTTTCAATCGGGCAGCGTACCCTGATTGACCTTCTGGACACCGAAAACGAGTACTACACTTCGACGGTCGAGTACGTCAATGGGCAATACATGGAACTGTTCGCCCGGTACAGATTAATGGCCGACATGGGACATCTTTTGGCTTCACTCGACGTCAAGCCGCTCATCGAAAGCGATCCGACGCAACGTATCGAACACAGCAGTCCCTGGTCACGCAGTGATTATAAAAAGTCACAAACGCGACAAACTCCCGTTCAGGAAGAACCTGCCCAGCTTGAACTGGAAACCGGATCGGATCAGGCCGGAAACGCCGCTCCGGTAGAAGAACCGGCCTCACTGGCGAAAGAACCGGTTTTGCAACCTCAACCCGACTTGTTGCCGGCTTCGGCAACCCCCTGAAACTTCAGACTTTTATTGCGCCTTTTCGGATTTTCCCGGCCGCTTTGAAAACGGCCGACTTTCCTCCCGGAAAGTAAATTTATGCGATAATCAGGAAATATCTTTCCGATAACCGGCGCATGCTTTT
>DBGFLV010000070.1:0-6192 GCA_048528425.1 Oxalobacter sp.
ATCAACGCTTAAAGAAGCGCCGGCGGATGCAGAAATCATCAGCCACAAACTCATGGTCAGGGCCGGCATGATCCGCAGACTGGGATCCGGTATTTACGCTTATATGCCGACAGGACTTCGCGTCATTCACAAAATCGAAAACATTATTCGAGAAGAAATGAACCGGGCCGGTGCAGTAGAACTGTTAATGCCGATTGTTCAACCTGCCGAGTTCTGGCAGGAAACAGGGAGATGGCAAAAATACGGTCCCGAACTGTTGCGAATCAAGGACAGACACGACCGCGACTTCATCATCCAGCCGACTTCCGAAGAAGTCGTGACTGATATCGCTCGTAACGTCATCAAATCCTATCGGCAGTTACCGATCAATTTCTACCATATCCAGACCAAATTCAGGGATGAAAGACGTCCCCGTTTCGGGCTAATGCGTGGGCGTGAATTCACTATGAAAGACGCCTATTCCTTCGATCGCGACACGGAAGGATTGAAAAAGTCGTATCAGATCATGTTTGATACCTACATCCGTATTTTCAATCGCTTCGGCCTGACTTTCCGGCCGGTCGCGGCAGATAACGGTGCAATCGGCGGCTCCGGTTCCCATGAATTTCACGTCATCGCCGAAACGGGTGAAGATGCACTCGTTTATTCCACCCAGTCCAATTATGCCGCCAACATGGAAGCAGCTGAGGCACTGCCCCCCACGGGCGAGCGGAGTGCTCCTGCCCAAACGTTGAAAAAGGTAGCGACCCCTGGACAGAAAGCGTGTGACGACGTCACGGCTTTTTTGAACCAGCCCCCGAGTCAATCGCTGAAAGTGATCGCCGTCATGCGTACGGAAGTACCCGAAGGAGAACCTGGACGGTTCGCCGTCATTCTGATGCGGGGCGACCACGAGCTAAACGAAGTCAAAACTCAAAAAGTGATCGGCGACTTTCGGTTTGCGACTGAAAGCGAAATTGTCCACTATCTGGGATGCCCGTCCGGTTATCTTGGACCACTGGGTCTGCAAGAACGAAACGATGTCGCCGTTTACGCCGACTATGCCGTGACCGTCATGAGCGACTTCATCTGTGGCGCTAACGAAAAGGACGCTCACTACACAGGCGTCAATTGGGAACGCGATGTACCGTTGCCCTCCCACATTGCCGACTTCCGTAATGTGGTGGCAGGAGACCCCTCACCGGATGGGAAAGGAACGCTGGCCATTCAGCGGGGTATTGAAGTGGGTCACGTTTTCCAGCTCGGTACGCGTTATTCCAAAGACATGAACGCCACTTATCTGGATGAAAACGGCAAACCGCAGTGGATGCAGATGGGATGTTACGGTATCGGTGTGACCCGGATCGTCGGTGCCGCCATCGAACAAAATCATGACGAACGCGGCATTGTCTGGCCGGATTCCATCGCGCCGTTCGAAGTCGTTTTGTGTCCGGTAGGGTACGATCGGAGCGAAGCGGTCAGAAAAACGGCGGACGAATTATACCAAACCTTGAAGTCGGAACGCATTGACGTCATCTTGGACGATCGGGGTGAACGACCCGGTGTCATGTTTTCGGACTGGGAATTGATCGGTATTCCTCACCGTATCGTGATTGGCGAACGCGGCTTAAAAGAAGGAAAACTGGAATATCAAGCTAGACGCGAGACCCAAGCGACAGCGGTTGCCGTCAACGAGATGCCGGCATTTGTCCGCAGCAAGCTAAACAGAGAGGACAGCTAAACCGGCCGTATGCTCACTCAAATACCAACCCTTTTTCTTCGGAAAAACGCCAGAAAACCTCTGGCGTTTTTCTAAAGTACCCTTTGTCCGGAAAAATGATACGGGAACATGACACGCCCGTTCTTTCGTACGGCAACACACAACTTGATCCGAGCGCCCGGATCCTGGAAACACAGCCTGTCAGAAAATCAGATCACTTGAGTTGTGCAGAGACCAGCTTGGTCATTTCAAACATGGAAACCTGTTCTTTTCCACCAAAAACGGGTTTCAATTTTTCATCGGCGTTGATCATGCGACGGTTATTCTCGTCCTGAAGACCGTTCTGTTTGATATAATCCCAGATTTTCTTGGCCACCTCGGTACGCGGCAGTGGCGCTTCGCCAATGACAGCCGCCAGCACGGCACTGGGCGTCACCGGCTTCATAAACGCCGCATTCGGAGCCCGTTTTGCCGTTGCGGTATCTGCCCCTTTCTTAGCGGTTGCAGTCCCTTTTCCGGCCGATCCGGTTTTCTTGGCGGTTGCGGTTTTCGAGGAGTTTGCTACAGTTTTTTTTGTTGCCATAACGATACCTCATATACAAGTACGAAAGGAAATTGACGTCACTTACTTCAGAGTCAAATATAGGTGCGATATCTTACAAAACGCAAGCATTTTTTCCCCACAACAGATAAAGTGTGGTTAATGTGCTTCTTAATCGGCCGGGAATCCTCATTAAGCCAAACAAACTGTCCACACAAATCCGGTCACTAGCGTAAAAAGTGTTTCTACGCCTGCTTTCATCGCATGCCCGGCATCATCCCTTTCAGCCCCCGCATCAGCTTCATCATTCCGCCGTTTCTCATTTTTTTCATCATGGACTGCATTTGTTCAAACTGAGAGAGCAGGCGATTGACGTCCTGAACCTGAACACCGGCTCCGGCAGCAATTCGCCGTTTCCGGGAAGCCTTGATCAAATCCGGTTTCGCCCGCTCCTGCGGCGTCATGGAATTGATAATACCTTCCATTTTCCCGACCTGTTTGTTGGCCTGGTCGACGTTGGTTCCTTGAGCGGCCTGTTGGAACTGGGCTGGCATTTTATCCAGCATCCCGGACAAGCCACCCATATTTTTCATTTGAGCCAGTTGTGCACGGAAATCGTTGAGATCGAACCGTCCTCCTACTTTCAACTTTTTTTCGAGTTCCTGCGCGGCCTTGACGTCGACGTTTTTTCGCGCTTCTTCAACCAGGGCCAGAATGTCTCCCATCCCGAGAATCCGGTTGGCCATTCTTTCCGGATCAAACGCTTCCAAACCTTCGAGCTTTTCGGACACCCCGACGAATTTGACCGGTTTCCCCGTGATGTGCCGGACCGACAGAGCGGCTCCTCCACGGGCGTCACCATCCAGTTTCGTCAAAACGATACCCGTCAAAGGCAGGGCTTCATTGAAGCTTTTGGCGACATTGATGGCGTCCTGCCCCAGCATGGCATCCACGACGAAAAGCGTTTCAATAGGCGAAAGGGCTTGATGAAGCGCAGAAATTTCCTGCATCATCTGTTCATCAATACCTAATCGCCCTGCGGTATCGACAATCAGCACATCGTAAAAATGCCGTCTGGCATAGTCCAGTGCAGCCAGGGCAATGGCAACGGGCTGTTCCGACGCTTCCGTTCCGAAAAAATCGGCACCGCCTTGTGCGGAAACCGTTTCAAGCTGTTTGATCGCGGCAGGACGGTACACGTCAGTCGAAACCGTCAGGACTTTTTTCTTTTTTTCCTGCCGCAAATAGCGGGCAAGTTTGCCGACCGTCGTGGTCTTTCCCACTCCCTGTAGTCCTGCCATCAGGATAACAGCAGGTGGCTGTGTAGCGAAATTCAGCTGGGAGGCCTTCTCTCCCAGGTCGGCTCCCATTACGGCCGCCAGTTCCTGTTGAACGACGCCGACCAAGGCCTGCCCTGGCGACAAGGAATCCATCACGTCTTTCCCTACCGCTTTTTCTCGCACTTTACCGATGAAATTTTTGACGACGGGCAACGCGACGTCCGCTTCCAGTAAAGCCAGGCGCACTTCACGAAGCATTTCAGCCGTGTTGGCCTCGGTCAAACGGGCCTCGCCACGAATCGTTTTGACGACTTTGGCAAGACGTTGGGTCAGATTATCAAGCATAGACGTTCACAAAAAAGAATCAAATCGGTGAAAATACATAAATCCGTTCTTATTGTAATCGCATTTTTCCGAATGCAACCAAGACATGGATCAGGAAGTGTGCCGCCGGCGATTCGCCAATGCATTCTTTTTCTGCGGTGTTCCTTTTTCGAGGACGATTTTCCTGATTTCCGGGATCAATAAAACGGAATATCTGGCCGTCAAGGGCTTTTTCAGTTGCGAATCGTACTTTGTCTATTCTACAATGGTCTTTAACCTTGAATTAACGCAACCTTTTTTCCTGAAGAGAAAGCGAGACCCAAATATGACATCCGATATTGCCATTGCTCAAAGTGCGAAAATGCTTCGCATCAGTCAAGTTGCGCAACGATATGACATTGAGGAAGAATACCTGGAGCCGTACGGCCATTACAAAGCCAAAATTTCGCTGGATTTTCTTGACACTCTGAAGGACAAACCCGACGGCAAGCTGATTATGGTAACCGCCATCAATCCGACGCCGGCCGGGGAAGGCAAAACCACAACGACTATCGGTTTGGGCGACGCGTTAAACCGAATCGGCAAAAAAGCGATCATCTGTCTGCGTGAGCCGTCGATGGGCCCTGTTTTCGGTATGAAAGGCGGTGCTGCAGGCGGCGGTTATTCGCAGGTTATCCCGATGGAAGACATCAACTTGCATTTCACGGGAGACATCAGTGCCGTGGCTTTAGCCAATAATCTCCTGTCGGCCTTAATCGACAATCACATCCATCACGGTAACGAATTGAACATCGACGCCCGTCGCGTCGTCTGGAAACGCGTGGTAGATATGAACGATCGCGCACTGAGAAACATCACGGTCGGTCTGGGTGGGCCAGCCAACGGGTTCCCGCGCTCAGACGGCTTCAATATCGCTGTGGCTTCCGAGGTCATGGCTATTTTCTGCCTTGCGAACAATTTGCAGGATCTGAAAGAGCGCCTCGGCAAAATCGTCGTCGCCTACACGCGTGATCTGAAACCGGTTTTGGCCAGTGACTTGAAAGCACACGGCGCTATGGCCGCCCTCCTGAAGGACGCCATCAAGCCGAATATGGTACAAACGCTGGAAAACAATCTCGCTTTTATCCACGGCGGCCCGTTCGCCAATATCGCTACCGGCAGCAACTCCGTCATTGCCACGAAATCGGCCCTGAAACTGGCTGATTACGTCGTCACTGAAAGTGGCTTCGGCGCTGACCTGGGAGCGGAAAAATTCGTCGACATCGTCTGCCGCAAATCCGGATTACGCCCGGACTGCGCAGTGATCGTCGTCACCATCCGTGCGCTGAAGTATCACGGTGGAGTCAATCTGCCCGATCTGGGCAAGGAAAATCTGGCGGCTCTTGAAAAAGGAATCGCCCACCTCGAACGCCATGTCAACAACATCCGCAACCATTACGGATTGCCTTGCGTTATCTGCATTAATCACTTCACACTTGACACCGACGCCGAAATTCAATTGCTGAAGGAAAAAATGGCCAGTCGTGGCGCACCGATCGTCGTGTCCAAACATTGGAGTGAAGGCAGTAAAGGAGCTGAAGAGCTGGCTAAAACTGTCGTCAACGTCATCGAAACGACGCCGACCAATTTCAAATTCGTCTACGACGAAAAAGAATCGCTTTGGGACAAGATGTCGACGCTGGCTACCAAACTGTACGGCGCACGCGACATAGTGGCCGACAGCAAGGTTAAGGCGCAAATCCGCAAATTGGAAGAAGACGGTTACGGCGATTATCCCATTTGCGTAGCCAAGACCCAGTATTCTTTCGCTACCGATCCGGCCTTGCGCGGTGCCCCGTCCGGTCACTCCATCAACATTCGGGAAGTTCAGCTGGCAGCGGGTGCCGAATTCATCGTCATGTTGTGTGGTGATGTCATGACAATGCCGGGTTTGCCGAAAGTGCCGTCTTCTAATATGATTGACATCGATGCAGAAGGTCGGATTGTCGGATTATTCTGATTCAAGGAGATTCCGGTTTTTCAAATCGGAATCCGTTGTAACGGGCAAGCCGTCTTCGCGTCAACAGCGCATGTCGCGGTTTTGCCATTTTGGGTTTCACTAAAGAAGGCAGGCCCGAACCTGTTCGGGCCCTGACAACACCGCCCTGCAATGCGTTGTCTATCAGACAGCGTAACGTTGACCTTTTGTTACCGGCAAGGTTCTAGAAATGATGGGCATGGGTTTTTCTCATATGTACGAGAACTTCATACATAAAAACGAAAACAGTAAATACGCCAGCAGCTCCATGGAGCCGGGTCATTAAGCGTTCGTCATCGTGGCCCTCTCAAGCTGTTAGGCGAAGAGGAAA
>DBGFLV010000071.1:0-5450 GCA_048528425.1 Oxalobacter sp.
GCCCAAAGACCTGGCCATCAAAGTAGTCAAGGGAAACGGGGAGAGAACGATCGCTGTTTTTTCTGATCCGAACTGTCGCTATTGCAAGCAATTCGAGTACAACCTGCAAAACGTCGACAACGTGACCGTTTACGTCTATCCCTTCAATATTCTCTCCGAAGATTCTGTCGCCCTCTCAAAAAACGTCTGGTGTTCGCCTGATCCGGCCCAAGCCTGGCAAGACTGGATGGTGAAAGACAAAGCACCTGCTCAAGCGTCGACAGCCTGTGTTTTTCCCAATGAAAAGATACGCGCGCTGGGCGAAAAGCTGAACATTCGGGGAACACCCACGATTTTCTTCACTGACGGGACACGCATCCCGGGAGCGGTGGACGCAGAAGCGCTCAACAAAAAGTTGGAATCGCTTCGATAAAACCGTTGCCGCTATTCCGTCCGCCTGGGTTCCCCAGCGGACGGGATTTATTTTTTCGGTGTTTTACGGAACAGCGTTTTGAATAGATTGTCAGAAAGATGAAGTGATCTTCCCAAGATAATGATGGTAACGGCCAATACGATCAGAAAGATGCCGACGGCCATGTTGATGGTAATGGGTTCGTTAAAAACGACGATTCCGACGAAAACGGCGGTCACCGGTTCAAGCGCACCCAAAATGGCCGTAACGGTCGAGCCGACGTTGTGAACAGCCCAGACCATAGTCACGCATGAAATAACGGTCGGAATCAGGGCCAGCAGCAAGACGTCGCCCCAGGCGTAGAGGCTCGGCAACATTTCGAGGTCCATACCGAACCGGAGTTTAACGAAAAACAGGCCACACCCGACCAAGAGCGCATAAAAGGTCAGTTTGTCCGCGTCCATGTTGCTGATCCGAGTCTTGTTCACGCCTACCAGGTAAAGTGCGTAAGCCAGCGCAGACAACAGGACGATGCAAATACCGATCATGCTAAGCGACGAGTTTTTTCCTCCTTTGTAAAGCAATCCGATCCCGACAAAAGCCAGCATGATCGACGAGATCGTTATCCAGGTGATCTTCTCTTTGAAGAATATCGCCATGATCAGCGTGACTAAAACCGGATAGAAAAAAAGAATGGTCGAGGCGATACCCGATTCCATGTATTCATAACTCATGAAGAGAAAAAGGGACGACAGGGCAAACAGACTGCCCATCATGATCAAAACGGGTATGTCCTCGAGTTCGACCCTGAAAGATTTGCGCGAAAATTTCAGGACAATCGCCAATAACAAAGTCGCAAACAGATACCGGTAAAACAAGATGCTGTCGTAGTGGACACCCCGCGACATCAGGGGCAACGTAAACAACGGCACAAGTCCGTAGGTAGCGGATGAAATACAGCCATAAAGATAACCCTTGAATGTGTTCATAAACGATGTCGACTGTACTTCGAACAGGACAATAAAGAAAGCTGTCTCATGATACCGGGGGTGGGGCACGCCTTGTCTATTTTTTGTTTCTGTATTCGGTATTCTTTATATCGTTATGCGACTGTAGAAACCCTTGTGTCACGACAAAAAGCGACTACTGTCGACATTGTAAAGGTGACCGGTTTTCAGGGCCTTGGTTTTCCACAATTGGCCCCAGCAAATGAATCGTCGGCTTTTTCCGATTCCAGTATAATTTCCGTCTTGTCAACTCGTTCTAGCCTCATGCCGCTTCCGGAAAGAGGCGGATCTGCTTTGCCGATCACATGATGATTTCTATGGAAAAAGACTCGATCGAAACTCGTCTTCGCGACATCCTGTCCCGCCGTATTCTCGTGTTGGACGGTGCTATGGGTACCATGATTCAACGTTACGGACTGACTGAAGAAGACTACCGAGGAGGTGAAAACGGCCGATTCGCACAGTTCGCACCGCCTGTGTCAGCCGGTGACAGGGAACTGTTCGTCAAGGGCAACAATGAATTGTTGTCACTGACCCAGCCGCATATTATCGCCGCGATCCATGAAGCCTATCTGGAGGCAGGGGCCGACGTCATCGAAACCAATACGTTCGGGGCAACCGCCATCGCCCAGGACGATTATCATATGGCCCATCTCGTTTACGAAATGAACGTGCAGTCGGCTAAAATCGCCCGCGAAGTCTGCGACCGGTACTCGACGCCGGATCGCCCCCGTTTTGTGGCCGGTTCGATAGGACCGACGCCCCGAACGGCTTCAATCTCGCCCGACGTCAACGATCCCGGTGCACGCAATATCACCTTCGATCAGCTCGTCGCCGCTTATGCCGAACAGGTGCGCGCCCTGGTCGAGGGCGGTGTCGATCTGTTGCTGGTCGAAACGGTATTCGATACCTTGAATTGTAAGGCGGCTCTTTTCGCCATTGACGCTTTTTTCGAAGCAACCGGGAAAAAATTGCCGATCATGATATCGGGTACGGTAACCGACGCATCAGGCCGTATCCTCTCCGGACAAACCGTTACAGCATTTTGGTACGCCGTCCGCCACGCCAGGCCGCTGACCGTCGGCCTGAACTGTGCGCTCGGGGCAGCACTGATGCGGCCGTACGTCGAAGAATTGTCGCGTATAGCCGACACACACATTTGTATCTATCCCAATGCCGGGCTTCCCAACCCGATGAGCGAAACGGGTTTCGACGAGTTGCCTAAAGACACGTCCGCTTTCCTGAAAGAATTTGCGGAAAGCGGTTTCATTAACGTGGTCGGTGGTTGCTGTGGTACGACTCCCGACCATATACGCGCCATTGCCCGGGCAGTTGCGCCGTTACCGCCCAGGAAGGTACCGACTGTTCCACCGGCCATGCGATTGTCCGGCCTGGAGCCCTTCGTCATTGACGAGCATTCCCTGTTCGTTAACGTCGGCGAACGCACCAATGTAACGGGCTCTCGCGCATTTGCCCGCATGATCTTGAACGAGGAGTACGACAAAGCACTGGCCGTAGCGCGACAGCAGGTCGAAAACGGGGCACAAATTATCGACATCAACATGGATGAGGCGATGCTGGATTCGGTTGCCGCCATGAGGCGTTTCTTGAATCTGATCGCTTCCGAACCGGAAATCGCACGCGTGCCGGTCATGCTCGATTCGTCCAAATGGGAGGTCATCGAAACCGGCCTGAAATGTCTGCAAGGCAAATCCATCGTCAATTCCATTTCGCTGAAAAATGGTGAAGCCGAATTTTTAAGGCAAGCCCGATTGTGCCGTCGGTACGGCGCGGCCGTGATTGTCATGGCGTTCGACGAACAGGGACAGGCAGATACTTACGAACGTAAAATTTCCATTTGCCGACGCGCTTACGATCTGCTGGTCAACGAGATCGGTTTTCCCGCCGAAGACATTATTTTCGACCCGAACATTTTCGCTGTCGCAACCGGAATTGACGAGCACAACAATTACGCGGTCGACTTCATCGAGGCAACCCGTTGGATCAAGAACCATTTGCCTCATGCCAAGATCAGCGGAGGCGTGTCTAACGTCAGTTTCAGTCTCCGCGGCAACAATCCGGCCCGGGAAGCGATCCATACTGTTTTCCTTTACCACGCCATTGCCGCCGGTATGACGATGGGCATCGTCAATGCCGGCATGATTGGTGTTTACGACGAAATTCCGGAGGCCTTGCGCGAACGGGTCGAGGACGTTGTATTGAACCGGCGGCCGGATGCCACGGAACGGCTGATCGAAGTGGCCGACGCATTTCAGGCGGGATCGAAAAAAGAAAGCGACCATCTCCAGTGGCGAACGGAACCGGTGGGCAAACGACTGATTCACGCTTTTATTCACGGCCTGACGGATTTTATTACCGAAGATACCGACGAAGCCTTGCAGGACGTCTTGAAAAGGGGAGGAGAACCGATCGAAGTGATCGAAGGCCCCCTGATGGACGGCATGAATGCGGTCGGCGACCTTTTCGGGCAGGGAAAAATGTTTTTGCCGCAAGTCGTCAAGTCGGCTCGGGTCATGAAACAAGCTGTGGCTTATTTGGTTCCTTACATTGAAGAGCGAAAGCGGTTGAGTGGCCAAACCCAGTCCAAAGGGAAAATCGTCATGGCGACCGTTAAAGGCGACGTTCACGACATCGGAAAGAACATCGTCGCCGTTGTTTTGCAGTGCAACAATTTTGACGTTATCAATATGGGCGTTATGGTGCCCTGCGAGGAAATTCTGGCCAAGGCTAAGGAAGTCGGCGCCGACGCGATCGGGTTGTCGGGACTAATCACGCCCTCTCTGGAAGAGATGACGCATGTCGCCAGTGAAATGCAACGCGATGACTATTTCCGCTCCCGAAAAATCCCGCTTTTCATTGGAGGTGCCACTACCAGCAAAACCCATACCGCTGTCAAGATCGCTCCTCAATACGAAGGGCCAGTCGTACAGGTTCCTGACGCCTCCCGAACCGTTACCGTCATTCAAGCTTTGTTGTCCGACACCATGCGCGAAAAATACATCAAGACAGTGTCCGATGATTACGAACACATCCGACAACGGCACGCTCAAAAGAAAGCGAAAAAATCGCTTTCCATTGAAGAAGCCCGTGCCAATAAAGCCCATTTGTCGTTCGAAGGCGAAAAAGCTCCCCTGAAACCGGTTTACATGGGGCAAAGGTTTCTGAAAAACGTCGATCCGGCAACGTTAGCGAATTACATCGACTGGTCACCGTTTTTCAGGGTTTGGGACTTGTCGGGTTCTTATCCGGCCATTCTGAATGACGCCGTCCACGGCGAGACAGCGAGAAAAGTGTTTGCCGACGGCCAGAAAATGCTGGAAAAACTGATCAGGGGAAAGTGGTTGACTGCTCATGCCACAGTGGCCTTGATGCCGGCTAACAGTGTTAATGACGACGATATCGAGATTTATACGGACGAGTCACGTTCAAACGTCGCTTTCACTTATTACGGTGTCCGGCAACAGGATGAAAAACCTGTCATAGACGGCATAGCTCGTCCCAACTTGTGCCTGGCCGACTTTATTGCTCCCAAATCATCGGGTATTGCCGACTACATCGGCTTGTTCGGTGTGACGGCGGGTCTGGGTATCGAGAAACGGCTTGAGGCGTTCGATCGTGCTTTGGATGATTACGACGCAATCCTGTTAAAGGCGTTAGCCGACCGGTTGGTCGAAGCACTGTCGGAGTACGTCCATGAACGGGTCAGAAACGATTTGTGGGGTTACGCGGTCGGGGAACAATTGACGAATGAACAACTCCAAAAAGAACAATACCGCGGTATTCGGCCGGCCCCGGGATATCCGTCCTGTCCGGAACACACCGTGAAAAAAGACTTGTTTCGTTTGTTGCGTGCCGAAGAAATCGGCATGCGCCTGACCGAGTCGTACGCTATGCTGCCGACGGCTTCTATCACCGGTTTTTATTTTGCCCATCCGGATGCGCGGTACTTTACGATCGGAAAAATCGGAAAAGATCAGCTCGCCGACATCGCCAAGCGTCGGGGAGTTTCTGAAGATCAGCTCGCACAATGG
>DBGFLV010000072.1:0-2163 GCA_048528425.1 Oxalobacter sp.
TCTTCGATTTCGGCAAAGCGGTCACTGAGCCGCAGACTTTCTTCAGGGCCATTCCGGTATAAATCGGCATCGTTCAAACGGGCAGCGATCCGGTTTTGTTCGTCTTCAAGCGCGGCGATTCTGCTGGGAAGTTCATCCAGTTCCCGCTGCTCTTTATAACTTGGTTTTTTACGCACGGACGAATGGGGCGTTTCCTTTTTAGGTGGAGAGGATGCCGTTTTCGGGGTTTTCTTTTCATCGGGCGCATTGACCGGAGCAGGTTGGGGGCGGGCGCGTTCCCAGTCACTGTAGCCTCCGATGTACTCGCGCCAGACTCCATTGCCTTCAGCCGCGATGACCTGGGTCACGACATTATCCAGAAAAGCCCGGTCGTGGCTGACCAGGAAAACCGTACCATCGTATTCTTGCAACAGTTCTTCCAGCAATTCCAACGTATCGATGTCGAGATCGTTTGTTGGTTCATCCAGAACCAGTACATTGGCCGGACGGGCGAAAAGGCGCGCCAAAAGAAGTCGGTTTCTTTCGCCTCCCGATAACGATTTGACCGGAGAGCGTGAGCGTTCCGGTGAGAACAGAAAGTCACCCAGATAACTCATCACGTGTTTTCGCTGGCCGCCGATTTCCACCCATTCACTGCCAGGGGAAATCGTGTCTTTAAGACTGGCTTCATCATTTAACTGGCTGCGCATCTGGTCGAAGTAGGCGATCTGCAATTTTGTTCCCAGGCGAATTTGACCGGCGTCCGGAGCGAGTTCGCCCAAAATAAGTTTCAAAAGCGTCGTTTTGCCGACACCGTTTGGACCGATCAGGCCGATTTTGTCACCCCGAAGAAGGGTTCCGGAAAACGACTTGACCACCGGCTTCTCACCGAACGACTTGCAAACTTCTGTCAATTCCGCTACCCGTTTCCCGGAACGTTCGTTAAAAGACACGTCCATACGAACCTGTCCTTGTCGTTCTTTCCTTGCCGCACGGGTTTTTCTCAGCGCTTCCAGTCGTCGTACCCGTCCTTCGTTACGAGTACGGCGCGCTTCGACCCCCTTCCGGATCCACACTTCCTCCTGAGCGAGAAATTTGTCGAATTTGGCATTGTCGACAGCTTCATTGGCCAGCAATTCGGTTTTGACTTTTTTGTAGGTGCTGAAGTTGCCCGGAAAAGAAAGCAGTTTGCCCCGGTCGAGTTCAACGATGCGACTGGCGACATGGTCCAGAAACCGGCGATCGTGCGTAATGACGACCAGGCTGCCGCGAAATTCCCGAAGCAGGTTTTCAAGCCAGAGAATGGAATCGAAATCGAGGTGGTTCGTCGGTTCATCCAGCAGTAACACATCGGGCGAACCGACCAGTCCATGAGCCAGCGCCACCCTTTTTTGCAGGCCCCCGGAAAGCGTTCCGACCGTATCCTGCGGATTCAGGGAAAGGCGATCCAGTATCATTTCGACACGATTGTTCAGATTCCAGGCGTTAGCAGTATCCAGGCGCGTTTGCAAGTGATGAAGTCGTTCCAATGCCCGGGGAGTACTGTCTTTTTCGAGTTCGGCCGTCAATTCGGCGTATTCTTCAAGCAATGCTTGCAAATCGGCCAGACCCGACGCGACCGCTTCGAAAACCGACATTCCAGGCGGAAAAACCGGTTCCTGTTCCACGTAAGCGATTTTCAGATTTTGCTGAACATTTAAGAGGCCGTCATCCAGACATGCTTTTCCGGCCAGTATTTTCAGAAGAGACGACTTGCCGGTACCATTTCGGCCGATCAAACCGATCTTTTCGCCTTCTTCCAGAGAAAATTCGGCGTGGTCAAGCATGGGATAATGCCCGAAAGCGAGTTGTGCGTCGGAAAGGGTAAGGATGGCCATAAAAAATTGCTGTGACGGTGCAAAAATCGGAAAAAAACTCTATTGTACCGGCAAGTTCACGTTGCGAGCGATCCTCACTCGTCTGCAAACGCGGTATAGGGTACAATATCGCCGGCCTCATGGCCGATTTGTCTCGCCGTAGCACAATGGATAGTGCACATGCCTCCTAAGCGTGGGATACAGGTTCGATCCCTGTCGGCGGGACCATTTCATTGTATTTAAGAAACACTAAAACCTGTGCCGATTCAACGGATTACACGGGTTTTTTTCTTGTTTCTCCCCATGTTGAAAAAGCCGGAAAACGGAA
>DBGFLV010000073.1:0-4342 GCA_048528425.1 Oxalobacter sp.
CTGACCCTGATATTAAGTTTTGGCCGATATTCACTCCGGAACCAAATTGACATAATGCAAACCATACCACTCGTTAATAAAGACCGTTCAATCCGGCCTTAAACGAACTGATAAAGCAACCATTTCATTTAACTTTTAACTGGAGGCACCGATGATGTTTTCAACGAATCCGAACAAATCCTTTCAAGAAACGGCCTATACCTCCTCTATGGAAGCCGGTAGACAGAAAAACGGAAAACTCTGGTCGAATCTGAAAGACATCTGCACCCTTTTGCGTATTCCCATGCCGAACACACCATCGGTCTCCAACGAAGAAGTCCTCTTCCAACACGTCCAGTTCAAAACGGGCCAACGTATCCATACCATCGGTCAGCCCTTCGAAATGCTTTACATCGTCAACTCCGGTTTTCTGAAAACGGTCATGATCGACGAACTCGGCAACGAGCAAGTACTTTCTTTTCCCATGAAATCCGATTTGCTGGGAGTCGACGGCATTCACAGCAAATTCCACACCTCTGAAGCGGTGGCCTTGTCCGACTGCGACTTGATCCTGGTGCCTTTCAAAAAACTGACCGCACTGGGCAAGACCTATCCCGAACTGGAACACGCCATGTACGGCGTCATGAGCCGCGAACTCGTGCGGGAACAGGCGATGATCTGTATGCTGGGCACCCTGTCTGCTGAAGGCCGAGTCGCCCGTTTTCTGGTTTCCCTCTCCGATCGTTTCGCCCAGATGGGTTATTCTCACCGCATTTTCAACCTACGCATGACCCGGCATGAAATCGGCAGCTACATCGGTCTGACGCTGGAAACCGTCAGCCGTACCCTCTCCGCCCTGCACGAAATAGGCTGGATCAGCGTCGACCAGAAAACGATTGAGATCAAGGATCTGAACTCTTTGCGCAGCCTGCGTCGCTTGCCGACTGCTAAAGCCCGTAAAGAGAAGAAAAACGCGATGGCGGCCGCCAACCTCGCCAAACCGCAAAGCACCGGTCAGCACGCTTCCGCCTGAAAATACCGAAAAAAAGGGAGGCCGTTTCCACCGGTCTCCCTTTCAAAATACCTCGAATACGATTAGCCAAGCTGAGCAAGACGTTCCTTCGCCCCTTTGGCCGCTTCCGAGGCCGGATACTTTTTAATCAGCGACGACAACGTTTTTCTGGCCGACGCGATGTCGTTCAAACCGATCTGACAACTGGCCATATTCAGCATGGCGTCCGGTGTCACCTGATTTTTCGGATAACGCCGGACGACTGCCGATTGATTCTTCAACGCATTCTTATAGTCGCCCGTCAGATAATACGCGTTTCCCAACTGATGCTGGGCCGCCGCGGCCAGATGCGACTTCGGAAAACGTTTCAGGAACTGGCTGTAAGCGGCAATAGCCCCTGGATAGTCGGCAGAGCGAAACTTGTCTTCGGCGGCATGATAAGCCTGGTTTTCATCCGCCTCGACAACAACTTGTTTGCCGTTGACCGTCATCTGCTGGGGTTCCTGTTTTTTCAAACGGGTATCCAGATCCAGATAAAAATCCTTTTGGCGATTTTCCAACGTCGTGAGTTGGTTCGTCAACACTTCGATCTGACCGCGCAACCGGGCCACTTCTTCACGCAATGCTTCGTTTTCGTTGGCGATCGACAGCAAACTGGCCTTGTCCGCTTTTTCCTGATCCACTTCCTTGACTTTGGCACGCAGTTCCAGAATGGAACGCCGTGCTTCGTCGTCTTCGAAAAAAGCGGAATGGGCCGTCAGCGGCAAACACGTACACCCGATCAGCAACACCGTTGCCAGACGCGACGAGTTCAACATCTTCATTACTGGTAAACGATATCGGCACGACGGTTTTCAGCCCAGGCGGCTTCATTGCTGCCCAATGCTTTCGGTTTTTCCTCACCGAACGAAACCGCTTCCATCTGACTGTCCGGTACGCCCATCAGAGACATCGACTGACGAACGGCTTCGGCACGTTTTTGACCCAACGCCAGATTGTATTCGCGACCACCTCGTTCATCCGTATTGCCCTGAATGACGACCTTCTGGCTACCGTGACCGTTCAGATAATTGGCGTGTGCGGAAACGACCGGCTGGTATTCATCCTTGACGGTGTAACTGTCGAAATCGAAATAAACACTGCGTTTGGCGAGTTCACCGTTCGGATCGTTCAACGGGTCAGTCGTCACGGTCTCGACCGTCGTGACCTGGCGCGTGTCCACAGTCGACGCCGTACGGTCTTCAACCGGTGCGTTTTCATCGAGCTTCACAGACGAACCGCAGGCAGTCAATACCAGTGCCCCGGACACGATAACCACCAACTTTTTCAGTTCTAGCATGATTATTCCTTTATAAACGTTACTGCATGAATGGACCCCAGGAGGGTTCGCGAACATCTGTGGATTTCATCGAAAGACGTTGCTTGACGCGTCCATCGACGGAGACCACCGAAAGAGAGCCCCGGCGGCCCGAATCGGTTGCATACAAAATGAACTGGCCGTTCGGCGAGAAACTGGGCGACTCGTCCCGGGTCGTGTCCGAGAGTCGCTGCTCCTGGCCGTTCGTCAAATCCATTCGATAAAGCTGAAAGCCGCCGTTTCTTCTCGAAATATATGCCAGCGATTGGCCGTCCGGAGAAAGTCGGGGACTAATGTTGTAATTACTCCCGAACGTCACGCGCTGTGCCTCCCCGCCGTTGACACCGATTTTGTAAATCTGGGGACCGCCGCTTCGGTCGCTCGTGAAATAAATCCACTGGCCGTCTGCCGAAAACTGCGGTTCCGTATTGATACTGCGGGTTTGCGTCAACTGTTTGAGACCGCCTCCACTGGCATTGATGGTATACACCTGGGTATACCCGTTCTTGGACAGGGCGACGGCCAATTTCGTTCCATCGGGCGACCAGGCAGGCGCAGAATTGTTTCCCTTGTAATTGGCTACCGGAACACGCTGCCGAGTCACCAGATTCTGAACGTAGACGACCGGTTTCTTGGCTTCGAAAGAAACGTAGGCGACCCGCATGCCGTCGGGAGACCAGGAAGGCGAAATGATCGGTTCTTTCGATCGAAGTGCGACCTGTCTGTTTTCACCGTCGGAATCGGCGATTTCGAGCCGGTATTCCTTGCCTGCCTTGGCCACGTAAGCGATCCGAGTCGAGAAAATGCCTTTCGTTCCGGTCAACTTTTCATAAATATCGTCGGCGATCTTGTGCGCCGTCAAACGGGTTCGGTCAGGCGGAGTCACCAGGGAAAGTGCCGAGAGCTGAGACGCTTTACCCAAGTCGAACAAGCGATAGCGAACGTCAATACGCCCGTCCGCTGACTTTTCAACCGATCCGATCACCAGGGCGTCGGCCCCCGTCGCTTGCCACTTTGGGTAATCAATGGACGACGACTCGGGCAAAACGGCGTCGGTCGCGACCAGTCTGAATAAACCGGTACGCGCCAGGTCTGCACGGATAATGTCGGTTACTTTCTGCGGTGCGACGTTTTCATTGGCAAAAGGAGCAATTGTCACTGGAATTTGACGTTCCCCGACGCCGGAAATGGCAATATTCAACCTGTCTTGTGAAAACGCCTGGGCTGAAAGAAACAGTGATAGGGTAAGCGTCAAAAAAAATCGGTAAAAAGATGTCGTGTTCACATTTAACCCTTCGGTTTATGCGTCAAAGTAAACCCGGACGGAACGCGTCCCGACCGGTCTTTGGGATAAGGGGCGGATTTTTCGATAGCCCGTAAAACCGCCTCGTCGAATCCCGGAATACCCGATGACTTGCTTTTTCGTATATTACGCAAAGTTCCGTCCGGCAGCAATTCGACCTCATAGATGACCGGTGGGTTCCCGGCAAGCGCCGGCGGTACGTTAAACGCCGTATTCGACTTGATTTTAGCAGCCACTTTCTGGATATAACCGGCGTCAGCCCGGCCCGATCCGGTCGAATACGGAGCGGTACCTGAACCGCCCGTTCCGGTCGGGCCGGTCGTCCGCGTACCACCACCGCCTGCTCCCTTACCAGTGCCGCCGCCGCTTCCGCCTCCGGCTATCCGACGCGCTTCCTGATCCAGCAGGGCTTTGGCACGTCGGGACGCTGCTTCGGTTTTCCGTTTTTCGGCCTTTTGTTTCTTTTGTGCTTCTTCTGCCTCTTTTTTCAACCGCGCTTCTTCCTGCTGTTGTTTCAGCTCGGCGGCGCGGCGCGTCTCTTCCGCCTTCTTCCGTTCTTCAGCCGCTTTCTTTTCAGCTTTTTTCTTTTCCTGTTCCAAAGCAATGTCGGGACGGGTCTCCGTTTTGCTTTCCGGTTCCGTTGGGCGGGAAACGGAAGCGGGAGGAGGCGGGGCAGTTTCCCCGACCGGTT
>DBGFLV010000074.1:0-22995 GCA_048528425.1 Oxalobacter sp.
CAGCAGTTGAAAACAAAAATAACGATATTCCGCAATAAGGAATAAAAACAGAATAAACGCTCTGGTGGTGGAATTGGTAGACACGCTATCTTGAGGGGGTAGTGGCGAAAGTCGTGCGAGTTCAAGTCTCGCCGTCGGCACCAATTGCGAATTTCAGGTAGGCCTGTAAAGTCCACAAACCCATGTAAAGTCATTGTTTTACGTGGGTTTTTCAGGTTTATCGTCCTGTAAAACCCTGATTAGTCCGTTGTCATCCTGATTTTTTGGAGCAAGTTAAGCGCATCTCACCGGTTTTTTGTGTGCTTGATCCAATGCCCGGACGCCCATCGTCCCCTTTTCTGCCATTCGTGTCAGGAACGCCAGCCACAGGAAAAGTCCTAACCGCTTTCGACGGGAACGGTTTGCCTCTTGAAGTCGTCCACAAGCACTTCAATACCTTACGGCAAAGTACACAGTAACCTCGGTGAAACCCTGTGCTTGCGCGGATTTTTGAGCGGCTTGGTGGAGTTTTTTCAGGGATGACGCGCGCTTACGGAATCGGCCTGGGCACCACACCGGAAGAACGTCGGATGTTTTTCGTCGGTATCGTTTTGAAATGGCTTGCCAGGAAAGCGAGTGCCGCTTCATGGTTTTGCAACGCTGCCTTGACAAGCCACGCGTGCGCTTCGTCACGATTTCGCCGGATACCCAGCCCGTAGTAGCAGCGATTCCCCATTTGGTACTGAGCCCGGGCATCGCCGTTTTCGGCCGCCTGACGGAACCAGAAAGTCGCGCGATAAGGGTTTTCGACGACGCCACAGCCTGTAGAATACAGGTGCCCTAGAGCGTATTGGGCAGGAGTGTAGCGTTGGGTGGCTGCTTTTCGGTACCACACATAAGCTTGCCGACAGTCCTGATCGAGACCCTGTCCTTTTCTGAAGAGGTTGCCGAGCTGATATTGCGCACCGGCGTCCCCCTGTTGAGCCGCTTTCATGAACCACCGGAAAGCTTCCCGCTCGTTTCGTGACGTGCCCGTTCCACGCAAATACATGAAAGCGACACTGTACTGGGCGTCTGCCTCACCGTTTCGGGCAGCAGACAATAAAATGTCGAAAGCGTGATCGTATTGTCCACTGCGATAAAGCGTTTCCGCGTTGGCGTATGGGTCTGCCGCAACAGACAGAGTCATGCCTGAAAAAACAACACCTGCCAATAAGTTTTTTGCCATCCGGCAAAGTGTGCGAAAACGGTATGACATGCTATCTCGGCGGAAACTTTTTTACCCAGCTTTTTTGCTGAGAAATATCAGTCAGATCATTGATCCCCACCAAAAATACTACGATAAACGTAGTATCCTGCGCAAGCAAAAATTACGATCATCGAAGCTACTGAAAGAGCTTCGATGTCTAATTCTGTCAAAACATATCATTCGGTTTTTCCCCGTCGACTGAAAGAAGCGCGACAAAAAGCCGGGATTTCTCAGAGGCGGCTCGGAATCGAGGCCGGTATGGATGAATTCGTGGCGAGCACGCGAATCAATCGGTATGAGCGAGGAGTTCACGAAGCGGACAAAGCGACAGCGGCGAAACTGGCACAGGTTCTAAAAGTCCCTTTGTGTTATTTCTACGCCGAAGATGACAGACTCGCTACGCTTATTTTATTGTTTTGTCAGCTAAGCGACACAGAAAAGGACGAATTATTACAATTTTTGTGGACGAAAACGCAACAAACTCAGTAATTGACGTACTACGCCCTTCAAAAGGAACGAAATCGGCAGAACGATTCGTTCCTTTTTGACAGAAAAAACACCCCGGTTCGGCTTTATGGCGACATTGGGAAAGCCGGTGTAATCTACGGCTTGAGACTTGTCTGAAGAGAGGGAACACAGCCCGTTTTCCTGTTCAGATGGGTGACGCCCTGGCTGTTTCGATCCGGTGGATTCTCCCGGCAAAGAGCAAGTCGATGCGTGCCGGTAACCGTCCATGTCTCGGACACAACCTGTCGTTTCACTTCTTTTTCAGTTCCGGTTCCAATAGCAGCCTGTGGGGCTGGACAACTCTGTCCGGAAACGCTGGCAACGCATAAAAGTTGCTGTAAGTAAATATTTCCTTGCGGAAATAGTACGTCAAGTGTAACATTTGCAGCATTTCAGGTGACGGTATTCATCCTGAGGTGCGACTGCACCGCTTTGTCAGAGAACCTTGAAAATGACTTCTTCCTGCCCGGGAAAGGATCGTCGTAAAACCGTTACTTATCTTCCACAGGTCTATGCCGTTGAGGCGGACGTCTGACCTGTAACCGTCAAGCTATTCGTAAAGTTCCTGACAAGGAGAGGGATATCATGATTTTGCCGGGAAAAGTGATCGGGAATCTGATCAACTGTCATCCTGCTTTTCGCAAGAAGCGTTGTGTGATAAACATATTGAAGTCGTTGACCCGGGTCGGGCTGCTTGTCGCCGGAAGCGCAAGTGGCGCCGGTGCTGAAACGGTCAACGATTTTCAGACACTTCAACAAGCGGTCTTGAATCCGGGAATCAACGAAGTGGTTTTTGGAAACGACATTACGCTGGAGTCCCGTCTTCAGGGGACGACTGCGATAAAAAGGTCGTTCCGTGTCGACGGCGGCGGCCGTACGATGAATGGGGCGCACCCGGCTTTCTGGTTTGCCGACATGCCGTCGGGGACGGTTTCCATCACAAACCTCACTTTTGACGGCCTGAAATCCGACAAAAGCGACAGATACGATCAGCCCATCCCATTCGGGCCGTCCATCTATTTCAACATGAACGACTGGAAGAGCCAGGCCGTACTGAACATCGGGGACGGTGTGACCTTTCGGAACAACGAGGCCGTGTATGACTCTGCGGGAGGGGCTGTCCGTACGGCTCACGGTACCGTCAATATAGGTGACAACGTAAGCTTTAAAAACAACATGGGCGGTGCCGGGGGAGGCTTGTACACGGAATCTTTTACCACCATCGGAGACAACGTCGTTTTTGAAGGCAACGAAGCCCGGCGGGGCGGGGCGCTGGACGTGATTGACGATTACACCGATTATCCGGACGATCCGGACTATCAAGCCGGCCGGCGGCAGGTCAAATACGTACACATCGGTAAAAACGCCCTTTTCAAAGACAACAAGGCTGCTTTTTGGGGAACGATGGGCAATGGTGGGGCCATTGAGGTACAGTCCGGTGAATTGACCGTGGATGACGGAGCGGTCTTTTCAGGCAACACGTCGGACGGTACAGGCGGAGCGATTTCCATCGCCGACTGGAGTCCGCAGTTGCCAGGCAAGGTGACGCTGGGTACGGTTTCTTTTGTGAAGAATACCGCTACTTACGGGGGGGCAATCATCAATGAAGGCGATTTGTCGTTGAACAAAACGGCTTCTTTCGAGGAGAACAGCGCGTCGGGTGCCGGGGGCGCTCTTTACAATTCTGGCACGACGGTTTTCGCCGCTCGTGCGACGTTATCCAAAAACACTTCCTCCACCGGGGGAGCCGTCCTGAATGAAGGACAGATGTCTTTTCGGAACGGAGGCGTTTTTTCCGGTAACCAGGCGAATGCAGACGGCGGTGCCGTTTACAATATCCATGCTCTGACGTTCGGAAGCGGAACCGTTTTTGAAAACAATACTGCCGGAGGAGACGGTGGCGCATTGTACAACGACGCTTTAGCCGGCAGTAATGGAGAAATCGTCAACCGGGGACACATCCGTTTCGATGGCAGTGCTGCTTTGACCGGTAACACGGCTGCCGGGCGTGGCGGCGCTCTTTACAATCTTTACGACGTGACCTTAAATCCCGCTGCCGGAGAAGAGATTCTTTTTCGGGGGAATACGGACGGCACGGGCGCCAATGCCATACATATGGCGTCAGGTTCGCGCCTTGACGTGACGGGGGCGGGCACAGTCGTTTTCGACGATCCGCTTTCTTTCGAGGACACCACACCAGTGCTGAAAAAGAGCGGTGAAGGCACTTTGCTGCTTAATGCCGGCATGAACGATTTTCTGGGATCGGTCGAGTCGGCGGGGGGAACCACCCGGGTCGCTTCGGACTGGCACATCCGCAATAACGTGACGCTGGGCGGCGGTTCTCTGGTACTGCCGTCCTTTTCCTTTGCAAAACCGGATGCGGCAGCCGGTACGGCCGGGGGCAAGCTGACGATTGCAGGCGGTACGCTGGTCACGAACACAGGACAATTGTTCAAAAATCCGCTGGGACCTGACGGGGCGACTGTTCGGACAGGTGGCCTGCTGCAACCGGTTGCCGAACACATGACTTTCACTTCCGGACTGATCTCCTTTAACGACGCGAAATACAACCTTCAATACGCCAGTTCCGCCGCAAAAACGCTGGATGCCACGTATGCCGGTGAAGGAGAACCCGGCAGCAAGGAAATCACTTTCACGGGTGACTTGTATACCTTGCCCGATGCGGTGTTGCCCGCGCCGGAACCCGATCCGACACCCGGGCCGACCGGTACCGTTTCCGTCGGGGACTTGAACCGGAACAGCGTCAGTAACGTCGTGCTGGGGAACACGACGATTACCACGGCTGCCGGTACGGATGCTGCGACCGGGAACAGTTTGGTCGTCGGTGCCGCTTACGTCGATGACGAGCGGTTTGGCGATGCGAAAGCCTTGCCAGGCAGTATCGGAGGCCGCAATCTGCATTTGGGAACAGAAGGTACCGGGGTGGCGGTCGTAGGCGGTCATTATCTGACATTAGTAGGTAAAGACACCGGTACGCCACTGATCCAGGCAGGAAACGACGGGACCCGGCCCGTTGACGTCTACCTGGGTGGAAAAGTCGATGGCGTCCATTCGCCCGGCACTCTCAACTTCGGTACGGTCGCCCTGCCGTCCGGCGGCGTTCTCAGGGGAAACGTGCAAATGACCGAATCAAGCACACTCAACGTGCGTGCCGGTGAACACCGCGTTACCGGCGAATCCGGTGACGCAGACGGTCGGGTTGTGCCGGGTGTCGCCAACCACGGTGGTACCCTCAACATAGCGGAACCGGCGACGTTACACGCGAGCGTAAAACAAACGGCAGGTGAAACCAACGTGTCCGGGACACTGGCGTCTTCGCTCGTAGAACTGGAAGGCGGCCAGTTTCACGTATCCGGAACGGCGAAAATCGGACGGCTGATCCAGCAGGGAGGAGAAACTGCCGTCTCTGGAACGGCCGAAGCTGCTTCTCTTGAAGCGTCCGGAGGAACGGTACGCGTAACCGGTGACCTGAAAGCCGATCGCCTTGCCACCGCTTCGGGCACCCGCATCGCAATAGGTGATGAAAGTGCAGCAGGCAGCCTGGCCGCTACCTCAGTATCGCTCGGTGGGGGAACGGTTTTCCTCGATCCGATGTGGAAGGGAAACGATACGCTGGAGACCGCCTCTCACGGTGCGCTGGTTTTCGACAATGGAAAGGTGGACGGTCGCCTGGCGGTGGGCCGCAACGCTTTGCTCGTGTTGGGAGACGCCTCCACCACCCGGACAATCGACTTTTTCAACACGTCTGGGCTACGTTGGGGGCCGGACGGCACAACGGCTGCCCTGTCCATTTTAACGCCGCACCGTCTCGACGCCTCGCAGGGAGCCATTGTGGTAGACGGCGCGATGACGACTGCGCCCGCGCCTGTTTCCAATGCCGCGACGTTCGGTGAGGGGTCGCTATTGGTCGTAGACGCTTCCGGTCTGAACGGCAAGGCGGCACTCACGTCGGAAGGGGGCGTACTCAAGGTGGCCCGAACGGCTTCGCTGCTGCTCGGTAATGCCACGGAAGGCGATTACGTCATTACATCGGGTTTTACGGACAACACGGATGTGACGGGTTGGGAAGGAGACCGGTTATCGACTCCTGATCAGCTCATTAGCCTTTCACTCGACAAGGAGGAAGCTGGAACTGTCAAGGTCCATGCCCGGTCGCTAGAAGGGAAAACCGTACTCCCCGGGGTAGCGCTGCCCAACATTCTCGATCAGGTTTGGGGCGACGGTCGCAACAACACGGAAAGTGAAAATGCGGGAATCGCTTTCCTGTCAAGAGCGGTCGACAAGCGCTACGTGGCGGCGGACGATACCGTGCGTACCCTTAACGGCGCAGCCCAAATTGCTATAGCTGCGGGTGTCCAGTCCTCCACCGTTCAGGCCTCTGACACCGTTAACCGTGCGTTGCTGGAACACCTGTCCTTGAGTAACGATGTTACTCAGCCGGACGGATCCGCTGTGCCTCGTGAGGGAGTCGACCTGTGGGCAAGCGTACTCTATCGAGACACCGACAGTAGCGGCATCCGGGCCGGTCGTTTCAATGCCGACTACGAAAACGACTTCGGTGGCATCTTGGTCGGTTCCGACTATACCTGGAAAGACAACGGAAACGGCCGTTTCCGGGCAGGGGGTGCCTTGAGTATCGGCAAGGGTGACGGCCAGTCCCATGGCGACTTCAACTACACGAAAAACAACTATGACACGTACGGTGTCAGTGCCTATGGAAGCTGGAACCGTAACGATACCCAGCTCATAGTCGATGTCGGTTACCTGAAAGGAGACAACGAACTGAAACAGTCTCTTCCGGGTGCGTTGGGAGGCAAGTTGAAAGCTGACCTGGACACGCAGGTGTGGACGATAGGGGCTCAGGGAGAACACCGTTTCAAAACGGAAGCACTTGATGTCACGCCGCACATCGGCGTGCGTTACCTGAGATTGAAAGCGGACGCGTTCAACACCCACAACGATCAGGGAACCGTTTTCCACACAGAGAGCGACACTCAAAACATCTGGCAAATCCCGATCGGGGTAACGCTGAGCCGAAATTACGTTACTGAAAACGGGTGGACGGTGAAACCGAAACTGGACGTGTCCGTCATCCCGGCGGCCGGAGACCGGGACGCTACGACGCAAATTGCGGTACCGGGCGTGGGGGCAAACGATGTGACGACGACGGAAATCATGGACAGCACGGCGTGGAGCGGTGCGCTGGGTCTGGACGTGATGAAGGACCGTACTCGCTTCGGTGTGAGAGTCGGTTATCAAAAATCGGATGACGCCAGAAGCCGTGGCGCCATGTTGACAGTAGGGCATCAGTTCGAGTAGGGTAAAACAACAAGAACAAGAAGAGTTGTTTTGGACTGCTTCCCGTCAGGGAAGCAGCTTTTTTTGTCTGGAACAGGTTGAGTCGTCACCCGGTGTCCTTTCGAGGAGTGGCGACAGATACCGCTGTTCATGGGGAAAGCCATCAAATCGTTTAGCGTAACAGGAGGGCGATCAGTACGACGCTTTCCCCCGGCGTTCAGGCTGTTTACCGCGGCGGAGTAATAACGAACACAACCATTTTAAGCGGAAGCATTCCGGAAGTCCCGGTAGGATGAGCGGTGGCAGGGAATGCGGTTTCCAGCGAAGGGACGCAAACGATTTTAGAGCGTGGGGTGATGGTAAACGCACCGTTTTTGACGGCGGTGATCAAGGGGCCGGCAGTAGTGGTGTAGCGACGGGCATCATTCTTTCCAGCGGAGGTCGGCAGGCCACAACGTTAGAGACACTGTACGCAGGTTTGAACTGGAGGTAGATCAGACAAACGGTTTTTACGAAAAAGGAAGCGAAACCAGCGTAGAAAATCTGAGCAGGGACAGTGATGGCGTGGCAGGAGAAAACACCGTGGATCAGGTGTACAGGTCAGACTGGACGTGAAGTTCAAAGAGCGGGTGCGAAGCGTCAGGACGGCAACGCTTCCGTTAAGGTTGCGCCAGCCGGACCGCAGGGCGCCCGAGGCGGCCTGACGCTCCATTTAACTCTTGATGGATGGGAACGTCGGCGCAGGATGGAAGAGCGCGATTGACTGCCTACAGAAAACGTTTTCCTATGAAGCGTATCGGGTAGGGTTTCCGTCCGGTAAAAAGCGCTGCCGGGATAAGGGGACAGGTCGTTAAAGCAGTGTCGCGTTTCCTGAAGGGATCTCGTTAAACCGGAACGCCCCTGGAGCGAACGGTCGGGACGATCGGGGTTTTTCCCGACAGAGAGCGCAATGATCCAATGGAAGGCACTTTTTTCCTTCAGCCAGGGAAAAGTGAAGTTTTCGTATCTGTTCGCTCCGGAACAAAACCGCGAACGGACGAAAAAGACCGTGGAACGTCTCTGCCGGGGAAGAGGTAAAATACGCGGCCCGTTTCATGAAAAGGGCGTTTCGGTGTATCATATAGTTTTAGTATGTTTGCCAAACGTTTCTCAAGTCATCGTGCCGAACCGGTCGCGCCTTTAAGGACAGGAAGGCTACGTTGTCCTCTGGAAATGCGCACCATATGGGTGGGCGCTGCCCGTCTTTCAACCTTTCCGGTCATCAAGCGTTGAACGTGAATCTAGAAAATTATTTCCCCGTTCTGCTTTTTCTTCTGGTCGCTCTGTTTTTCGGTATTTTTTCGCTGTTTCTCGGACGGTTTCTTGCTCCTCACCGGCCGGATCCTGAAAAACTGTCGCCTTATGAATGCGGTATCGCCCCGTTTGACGACGCCCGTATGAAATTCGACGTGCGCTTTTATCTGATCGCCATTCTGTTCATTTTGTTCGATCTGGAAACGGCTTTTCTGTTTCCCTGGGCAGCCGCCATGCGCGATCTGGGTTGGCCGGCTTTCGTCGCGATCATGATTTTTCTGGCGGAACTGGTTGCCGGTTTCTGGTATATCTGGAAGAAGGGAGCGCTCAATTGGGAGTAAGTTTTGGCGATTGACGGTTTGCTAAACAAGGGATTCGTCACGACGACGCTGGACACGGCCATCAACTGGCTGCGTACCGGGTCGGTGTGGCCGGTATCGTTCGGTCTGGCCTGTTGTGCCATCGAAATGATGCACAGTAGCGCAGCCCGTTACGACATGGATCGTTTCGGGACTTTCTTTCGCGCGTCCCCGCGGCAATCCGATCTGATGATCGTTGCGGGCACGCTGTGCAACAAGATGGCACCGGCGCTCCGCAAAGTGTACGACCAGATGGCGGAACCCCGCTGGGTCGTGTCGATGGGGTCATGCGCCAATGGCGGAGGGTATTACCACGATTCCTATTCTGTCGTCAGGGGGTGCGACCGGATCATTCCGGTCGACATTTACGTGCCCGGTTGTCCCCCGACGGCCGAGGCGCTGTTGTACGCACTGATGCAGCTTAGAAGCAAAATCCGCCGGACGTCCACGATCGCACGTCAGTAAAACGGGAGGAACATGCAAAGAAATCCGGTGGAACTCGCAGAAAGCCTGCGTGCGATTTTCGGCGAAACGATTCGTGATGTCACCGAATCGTACGGCGAAGTCACTATCGTAGTCGACAAGGCAGATTATGCTGACGTGATGCGACGTTTAAAAAACGACCCGACCTTGCGTTTCGAGGAACTGATCGATTTGTGTGGCGTCGATTACGCCGGTTATGCCCATCAGGAAAACGGCATGAACGGACGCCGCTTTGCAGTGGTCGTTCACTTGTTGTCGGTTTCGTTTAACAGTCGCCTCAGAGTGCGCGTTTTCGCCGACGGGGACGATCGGCCGGAAGTGCCTTCCGTTATTGACATCTGGCCTGCGGCCGACTGGTTCGAGCGGGAAGCGTTCGATTTGTATGGCATTCTCTTTAAGCACCATCCGGACTTGCGTCGTATTTTGACCGACTACGGTTTCGTCGGCCATCCGTTCCGGAAAGACTTTCCGATTCAGGGATATGTGGAAATGCATTACGACGAAGCACAGAAGC
Source organism: Oxalobacter sp. (assembly GCA_048528425.1). Taxonomy (GTDB): domain Bacteria; phylum Pseudomonadota; class Gammaproteobacteria; order Burkholderiales; family Burkholderiaceae_D; genus Oxalobacter. The sequence goes on from DBGFLV010000074.1 coordinate 9,704, forward strand.
GGGTGGTTTACCGGCCTGTCTCGATCGAACCCCGGGAAATCACGCCTAGAGTGGTTCGCGACGGTAAAGGAGATGAAAAATAATGGCCGAGATTCGCAATTACACTGTCAATTTCGGTCCCCAGCACCCGTCGGCCCACGGTGTGCTTCGGCTGATTCTGGAACTGGATGGAGAAACGATTGTCCGGGCCGATCCCCATATCGGGATGTTGCACCGTGCAACGGAAAAACTGGCTGAACAGCGTACTTATCTGCAAGCTTTGCCTTACATGGATCGGCTCGATTACGTTTCCATGATGTGTAGCGAGCACGCCTACGTCATGGCGATCGAGAAAATGCTGGGGATAACCGTACCTGTCCGGGCGCAATACATCCGGGTCATGTTCGACGAAATCACGCGGTTGATGAGCCATTTGCTCTGGATCGGTTCGCAGGCGCTGGACATGGGAGCGATGGCCGTGTTTCTGTACGCTTTCCGCGAGCGGGAAGACTTGATGGACTGCTACGAAGCCGCGAGCGGAGCCCGGATGCACGCCGCGTACTACCGGCCAGGCGGCGTCAGCCGCGATCTGCCGGAGACGATGCCGACGTTCAAAAAGACCCGTTTCCAGAGTGAAAAACGGATTGAAACCTTAAATGCCAATCGGGAAGGCTCTTTGCTAGACTTCATCGAGGATTTCACCAACCGCTTTCCGGCTTGCGTCGATGAGTACGAGACGCTGTTGACAGACAACCGGATCTGGAAACAGCGGCTGGTCGGTGTCGGCGTGATTTCGGCGGAAGACGCGTTGGCGGCCGGTTTTACCGGCCCCATGCTGCGTGGCTCGGGTGTGGAATGGGATTTGAGAAAAAAACAGCCTTATGCCGTCTATGACCAGATGGATTTCGCCATTCCCGTCGGAAGGGAAGGCGACTGTTACGATCGTTATTTGGTGCGCGTGGAAGAAATGCGTCAGTCGAACCGGATCATCCGGCAGTGCGTCGACTGGCTGAAAGCCAATCCGGGGCCGATCAAGTCAGACGATTATCGCGTCTCGCCTCCGCCACGTGAAAAAATGAAAGAGGGAATGGAAGAATTGATCCATCATTTTAAACTGTTTACGGAAGGTTTTCATTTGCCGAAAGGCGAAATTTATTCGGCAGTGGAAGCGCCCAAGGGGGAATTCGGCATTTACCTGATTTCGGACGGAGCCAACAAGCCTTTCCGGATGAAAATACGGGCGCCGTCGTTCGTCCATTTGCAGGGACTGGAACAGTTGATCAAGGGGCATCTGATTGCCGACGCCGTCGCGGTGATCGGCAGTATCGACATTGTTTTCGGCGAAGTGGATCGCTAGGAAGGTAAACGGGAAAGTGATGTTGTTAAGTGATGAAGCGTACCGGAAAATCGAAACGGAACTAGCCAAGTTTCCTGCCTCGAAAAAGCGTTCAGCTGCTATTGCGGCGTTGACGATCGCGCAGGACGAAAAAGGTTGGCTGTCTCCGGAAATCATGCAGGAAGTCGCTGATTATCTCGGCGTGCCTGCGGTGGCCATTGCCGAAGTCGCGAGTTTTTACAGTATGTTTAACACCCGGCCAGTGGGCAAATACAAGATTGCAGTCTGCTGTAATTTACCGTGTGAAATGACGGGAAGCGATCAGGCGGCGAATTATTTGAAGCGAAAACTTGGTATCGGATTCGGTGAAACGACACCGGACGGTCTGTTCACGCTGGTGGAAAGCGAGTGTATGGGGGCGTGCGGGGACGGGCCGGTCATTCTGGTCAACAACAAAAAGATGTACATGCGTATGACCGCTGAGAAAATCGACACGCTCCTGGAGGAGTTGAAACAATGACCTGTCTGCACGGCCGTCATACCGAACCGTTACTTTTCAAGGGAGTGAACGGTGAAAATTGGACACTGGCGGATTACGTGTCGCGTGGCGGATATCGCCAGATCGAACGCATCTTGGGTGAACGGCTGTCGAGAGAGGCAATCGTTGCCGAAGTCGGCGCGGCCGGATTGCGCGGACGGGGCGGGGCGGGCTTTCCGACCGCGATTAAGTGGGGCTTCATGCCGAAAAGTCCGACAGGACAGTCCTACCTGATCTGCAACGCCGACGAAAGTGAACCGGGAACGTTCAAAGATCGGGACATTCTCCGGTACAATCCCCACGCGGTGATAGAGGGTATGCTGATTGCCGCGTATGCCATGCATGTGACTGTCGGTTACATCTACATTCACGGTGAAATCTGGTCGGTTTATGAACGGTTCGGCGAAGCGATTCAACAGGCACGCGAAGCGGGCTGGATCGGAAAAAACGTACGAGGTTCCGGTTTCGATTTTGACCTTCATGCCGTTCACGGATACGGCGCCTACATTTGCGGCGAGGAAACGGCGCTGCTGGAGTCGATGGAAGGCAAGCGCGGTCAACCGCGTTTCAAACCGCCTTTTCCCGCAGTCAACGGCTTGTACGGCAGACCGACGACGATCAACAACGTGGAAACGCTGGCTTACGTCCCTTTCATCATGGCGATGGGGGGGGAAGCGTATGCCGGACTGGGCAGAAACCGTTGTCCGGGGACCAAGATTTTTTCCGTCTCGGGAGACGTGGCGATCCCGGGCAATTATGAAGTACCGCTGGGTATTCCTTTTGCCGAATTGCTGGAGCTGGCCGGCGGTATGAAAGGACGTCATCCGATCAAGGCAGTGATTCCCGGCGGTTCGTCGTCTCCGGTGATTCCCGGAAAAACAATGCTGGAGCTGGACATGGATTACGATTCACTGGATAAGGCCGGTTCGATGCTGGGAACCGGAGGGGTGATCGTTCTGGACGAATCGCGCTGTATGGTGAAAGCCCTTCTCAATCTGTCGCGCTTTTACTGGAACGAGTCTTGCGGGCAATGTACGCCCTGCCGTGAAGGAACGGGGTGGCTCGCCAGATTGATTGCCCGGATCGAAAAAGGAGAAGGGCAGGCAGGCGATCTGGATTTGCTGGATAATGTGGCTTCCAACATCGCTGGCAGGACGATTTGTGCACTGGGGGACGCCGCAGCTATGCCGGTCAGGTCGTTTCTGAAGCATTTCCGGCACGAATTCGAGTATCACCTCCAACACAAACGGTGCCTGGTCACGCACGACAGGCAGGGTTAGACAACATGGCTGAAATCGAGATTGACGGCAAAAAGACAGCGGTCGAACCAGGGAAGTCGGTACTGGAAGTCGCACTGGCTTCGGGCAAGCCGATCCCGCATTTTTGCTATCACAAAAAATTGTCGGTCACGGCTGGTTGCCGGATGTGCCTGGTCGAAGTCGGCGACAGCCCCAGACTGGCGGCGGCCTGTGCGACACCGGCCGTCGACGGTATGACCGTTCGTACTGACAGTGAAAAAGTCCGCGAAGCCCGAAAAGCGGTCATGGAATTTTTGCTGATCAACCATCCACTCGACTGTCCGGTGTGCGATCAGGCCGGTGAATGCCGGTTGCAGGATTACGTCGTCGAACACGGCATGAACGCGTCCCGCTATCGCGAAGAAAAACGGGTGGTCATCGTAAAAGACGTGGGGCCGTTGATTTCGATGCAGGAAATGGCCCGGTGCATCCAGTGTACGCGCTGCATTCGTTTCGGCGAAGAAATCGGCGGCTTGATGGAATTCGGTTTGTTTTATCGCGGCGATCGGGCCGAAGTGACGACTTTCCCGAAAAGCTGGGTTCATTCCGAGCTGTCGGGCAACATGATCGACGTTTGTCCGGTAGGGGCCTTGACGTCCAAACCGTTCCGTTACACGGCACGGGGCTGGGAACTGGCTTCTCGCCGTTCGATTAGCCCGCACGACGGTCTGGGCTCGAATCTCCTTGTCCAGACCCTGCGGGGCCGTGTCATGCGGGTGCTGCCGTTTGAAAACGAGGCCGTCAACGAGTGCTGGCTTTCCGACCGGGATCGCTTTTCCTACGAAGCCTTGAACAGCGAAGAGCGGCTGACCGTCCCGATGGTCAAACAGGACAACCGGTGGATCGAAACGGATTGGGAGACGGCCTTGAATTATGTCGCTCACGGCTTGAAAAGCATTCGGAATGAGCACGGCGCTCTGGCGCTCTCCGCGCTGACTTCGCCTCAAGCGACTCTGGAAGAACTTTTCTTGCTGCAAAAGCTGATGCGAGGGATGGGATCGGAAAAAATCGAATTCCGCCTGCGCCAATCCGATTTTTCGCTGGACGGCAAAGTCGTGCCTTGGCTGGGGATGAGTGTGGAAGAAACGGGTGCCCTGGATCGGGTGCTGATTGTCGGTTCTTTTTTGCGGCAGGAAGCGCCGCTTCTGGCGACGCGTTTCCGGAAAGCGGCTGTAGCCGGTGCCAAAATCAGTATGGTGCATGCAGTCGACGACGATTGGTTGATGCCGGTCGAAAACCGGTTGATCGGTTCGCCGGACAAATGGCTGACGATGCTGGGCGGGATCATGGCGGCCGTCGCTACAAAAAAGGGCGTTTCCTTGCCGGAAGGATTCAGGGCAATCACGGCATCGGATACGGCAGAGCGTATCGCCGCCTCTCTGCTGGAAGAGGGGAAAAAAGCGGTGTTTCTGGGCGCGCTTGTACTGCAACATGAAAAAGCGGCGCGGCTTTATACGGCGGCCGAATGGCTTGCACAACAGACCGGAGCGACCCTGGGCGTGCTGACCGAAGGCGCCAATGCGACCGGCGCTTATGTGGCCCGCGCTTGTCCTGCGCCCGGTTCGGGCGTTTCCCTGCACGACATCGCTTCCGTTTCGACAAAAGCGTTTCTGCTGTTGCATACGGAACCGGAACTGGAAGCTGCCGACCAGCCGGCTATGGTGGCCGCGTTAAAACAGGCGGAAATGGTCGTGGTGATGTCGCCGTTCAAGCAAAGCGCGGATTACGCCGATGTATTATTACCCGTGGCGCCATTTGCTGAAACGTCGGGAATATTTGTCAATGTTGCGGGACAGGTACAGCCGTTTGAAGCCACTGCCGTTTCGCCGGGTGAAACGAGACCGGCCTGGAAAGTGTTGCGGGTATTGGGCCATTTCCTCGATCTGCCGGGGTTCGACTACGCTTCTTTGGACGAAATCCACCGTGATTGTCCGGGCCAGGAAGAAATCTTAACTGCGCTGAACAACGTCAGCGGTGTGGCCCCGGCGTTTGAGCCGGTGCCGGCACAAGGATGTGCGCGGGTTGCCGACGTGCCGCTTTATTTTTCGGATGTTATCGTGCGGCGTGCTGCTGCCTTGCAACAGACACCGGCATCACGTGATCCGGTCGTGCATGTACCGGTTGCGCTGGCAGACCGGCTGGGAATAGCCGATGGGGACGCCGTCAAAGTCACCCAGGCAAAAGGCTCGACCGTCCTGGCGGCCTGTCGGGACGACACATTGCCGGACGATGTCGTCCGGCTGGCGACCGGTCATGGCTCCACGGCAATGCTGGGGCCGGTGAACGGCTGGATCCGGGTGGAACGCATATGATGGCCGACCTGTTAAATTGGGTTCACTCGTCCGGCCACGCGTTTTTCGGAACGATGTGGCCGGTCGTCTGGATCCTGATCAAAATCGCGTGCATTCTTTTACCGATTCTGGGGCTGGTCACATTTTTGACGCTGTGGGAACGGAAAGTGATCGGGTGGATGCATGCCCGGCTGGGACCGAACCGGGTAGGGCCGCTCGGTCTGATCCAGCCGATCGCCGATGCGTTCAAATTGCTGCTGAAAGAAATCATTGTGCCGGATCGTGCCGACAAGGTTCTTTTCTGGCTGGCGCCGGTGCTGACGATCGTACCGGCTCTTGTGGCGTGGGTAGTCGTTCCCTTCGGGGCGGACGTCGTGTTGGCCAACGTGAATGCCGGTCTGCTGTTCGTCATGGCGGTGACGTCGCTAGGTGTCTACGGTGTCATCATCGCCGGTTGGGCGTCCAATTCCAAATATGCGCTTTTGGGGGCCGTCAGGGCAGCGGCGCAAATGATTTCGTTCGGTATCCCGCTGGGATTTGCCCTCGTGACCGTTCTGCTGGTATCGGGCAGTCTGAATTTGTCAGATATCGTAACCAGTCAGGGGCACGGCTTTTTCGCCTCACACGGTTTGATCTTTTTGTCCTGGAACTGGTTGCCGTTGCTTCCGGTTTTTATCATTTACGTGATTTGCTCGATTGCAGAAACCGCGCGTCATCCGTTCGACGCAGTCGAAGGGGAATCCGAAATTGTCGCCGGCCACATGGTTGAATATTCGGGCATGGCCTTTGCCCTGTTTTTCATGGCGGAATACGCCAACATGATTCTTTTTTCCGCTTTGGCTGCCGTGATGTTTTTGGGGGGCTGGCTTGCCCCGGTCGACTGGCCAGTTCTGGTCTGGATACCCGGCTGGATGTGGCTGGGCGTGAAAACGTTTTTCATCGTCTCGTCGTTTATCTGGGTACGGGCAACGTTTCCTCGTTACCGGTATGACCATACGATGCGGTTGGGCTGGAAAGTGTTCATTCCGGTCACGCTGGGGTATCTGGTTTTCGTCGCCTGCTGGATGCAGACGCCTTTCACGATCTGGCCGTAACGGATGAAAATGAAAACGATCCGACATTTTTTCAATACGTTTTTCCTGACGGAACTGGTACAAGGGTTGTTTCTGACGCTGAAAGTCCTGTTCCGGCGGAAAGCGACAGTGCGTTACCCGGAAGAAAAAACACCGCTGTCTCCCCGTTTTCGCGGCATGCATGCATTGCGGCGCGATGAAAACGGAAAAGAGCGGTGTATCGGTTGTAAACTGTGCGAGTCGGTGTGTCCGGCTAAAGCCATTACGATTGAAACCGGAGAAGACGCAGAGGGAATGCGCCGCGCGATTCGTTACGATCTCGATCAGACCAAATGCATTTTCTGCGGCCTGTGCGAAGAAGCCTGTCCGGTGGATGCCATTGTCGAGATGCCGTTGTTCGAATATAGTGCCGACGAAAAAAGCGATTTGCTGTTTACGAAAGAAGTATTGCTCGCTGTCGGCGACCAGTACGAAAAGGAAATCCGGGAGGCGAAAGAGGCGGATAAGCCTTATCGCTGATTGAACCGTCCAGTTTGCTGATAATGATGGAATTAACCACCGTTTTGTTTTACGTTTTTGCTGCCATCCTGACGCTGGCGGCCCTGCGCGTGGTGACGGCGAAAAATCCGGTCCACGCCGTGCTGTATCTGGTCCTGTCCTTTTTTACGGGAGCGGCCGTCTGGATTTTGCTGGAAGCCGAATTTCTGGCGCTGATTTTGCTGCTGGTTTACGTCGGCGCCGTCATGGTGCTGTTCCTGTTTGTCGTAATGATGATGGACATCGACCTGACGGAATTAAAACAGGTTGCCCGGAAGAACATGGCTGTTGCGCTGGTGGTGGGTATGCTGATTGTTCTGGAAATGGCGGCTGTCATTTTCCGGGGTTTTTATTCGCTAGACCTGCACGCTCCCGGCAGTGCGTCGAAGATCGGGCTGACCGCCGAAATCGGAAAAGCGCTTTTTTCCGATTATCTCTTCAATGTGGAAATCGCTGCCATCATTTTGCTGGTCGCTCTGGTTTCAGCCGTCACGTTGACAATTCGCCGCCGGACCGACGCCCGGTACACGTCGGCTTCCGCCGCCGTTCGAGCCAATCCGCGTGATCGGGTCAGACTGGTCGTGATGGAAACGGAACGGGTGGCAGATTCGGAAACGGCGGGTGACCCGGACGACAAGAACGCCCCGGAAAAACCGGAGGGTCAATCGTGAACGTTTCTCTGGTGCATTATCTGATTTTGGGGGCCCTGCTGTTTTCGATCGCAGTCATGGGAATTTTCCTGAACCGTCGGAACCTGATCGTGCTGTTGATGGCGATCGAATTGATGCTGTTGGCGATCAACTTGAATTTCATCGCTTTTTCCCATTATCTCGGCGACGTCGCCGGTCAGATCGTCGTATTTTTCATTTTGACTATTGCCGCTTCCGAGACCGCCATCGGACTGGGCATTTTGGTCGTGCTTTTCCGCAAAATCCGTTCGGTCGGTGCTGACGACATGGACAGCTTAAGGGGATGAACCGGTTTGAAAACCAGTACACAACGGGAAAACTGAGATGCCGGATCAACTGAACGTTTATCTCTCGCTTGTCGCGCTTTTCGCGCCGCTTTTCGGTGCCGCGGTCGCCGGACTTTGCGGGTCGCTTTTCGGCGGCCATTTGATCCGCCGGAGAACGTCGAAAGCCGTCACCGTGGCCGGCGTTTCCGTGTCGTTTGTCTGTTCGCTGATCATCTTGTTAAAAGTCGTCCAGGGCTCCGTTTTCGATACGAGGCTCTATACCTGGATGACGGTAGCCGGTGTCGAATTTGAAATCGGTTTTCTAATCGATTCGCTGTCGGCCATGATGATGACGGTGGTGACGTTCATTTCACTGCTCGTTCATCTTTATTCTATGGGCTACATGGAAAACGACGACAACGTCAGCCGTTTCTTTTCCTACATTTCCCTCTTCACCTTCGCCATGCTCGCTCTGGTCATGAGCGACAATTTCTTGCTGCTCTTTTTCGGTTGGGAAGCCGTCGGATTGGTCTCTTATTTGCTAATTGGTTTCTGGATGGAAAAACCGACGGCTGTATCTGCCGGTCTCAAAGCGTTTCTCGTCAACCGGGTCGGGGACGTCGGCTTTCTGATCGGAATCGGTCTGGTTTTCGCTTTTGCCGGATCGTTGAATTATCAGGACGTTTTCGCCGATCGGGCCATCCTGGCTGCCGCTATCTTGCCGGGAACCGGCTGGCCGGTCATCACCGCGATTTGCCTGTGCCTTTTCGTCGGTGCCATGGGCAAATCGGCCCAGTTCCCGTTTCACGTCTGGTTACCCGATTCGATGGAAGGGCCGACGCCGATTTCCGCACTGATCCATGCGGCGACTATGGTAACGGCCGGTATTTTCATGGTGGCGCGCCTGTCTCCGCTTTTTGAACTGTCCGAGGCAGCCCTGTCCGTCATGGTCGTCGTCGGAGCGATTTCGGCTCTTTTTCTGGGACTGGTCGCGATGGTGCAGACCGATATCAAGCGGATTATTGCGTATTCCACACTCTCGCAGCTGGGATACATGGTCGTTGCTTTAGGGGCATCGGCTTATTCGGCGGCCGTTTTCCACCTGATGACGCATGCCTTTTTCAAGGCGCTCCTGTTCTTGGCCGCCGGTTCCGTCATTTTGGGTATGCACCACGATCAGGACATTCGTAATATGGGCGGCCTGAAAAAATACATGCCCTGGACGTGGGCGACAGCGCTGGTCGGTTCGCTCTCGCTGGTCGGTGTCCCGTTTTTTTCCGGTTTTTATTCCAAGGAGACGATTGTCGGGGCGGTTCGAGCTTCGGCGGTCACCGGATCGACGGTGGCGCTCGTTGCCGTGGTCGCCGGACTGTTTGTGACCGGTTTTTACACATTCCGGCTTTTTTTCTATGTTTTTCACGGACGTGAACGGTTCCAGCGCCAGCAACTGGTCAACTTGAAAACGGCGGAAAAGGAAAAAGTGCCCCAGGGTAATCTGATCGGACTTTTGCCGGGTGAGAAACCCCATGAATCACCCTGGATCATGCGGTTTACCCTCGTCGTGCTGGCGATTTTTTCTGTCGTCATCGGATACATCGCTGTCGAACCTGTGGTGTTCGGTTCTTTTTTCAGTGACGCGATTTTCGTCGATTATGCCGCCCATCCGGCTCTCTTGTCACTGGCGCAGCGTTTCGACAGTGCCCTGTCGATGACGCTGCACGAAGTGATGACACCGACGTTCTGGCTGACGATTGCCGGTATGGCCACGGCCTGGTACTTCTATCAGGTCAATCCGATCGTCCCGATCCGGTTACGGCGGAAAATGCGTTTTTTGCATCGGCTCTTAGTGGAACAGTATTATCTGGACAAGCTGTATCAGAAAGTGTTTGTCAACAGTGCGCTGTGGTTGGGCAACGCTTTTTGGAGAGGCATCGACGTCACCGTCATCGACGACTGGATTATCGGCCGTTTTTTCATTCGGGGCGCCAAACGTCTGGGCCGTTTCTTGTGGAAAGCGGGCGACGTCGTCCTGATCGACGGCCTGTTCGTCAACGGTGGCGCAAGACTGACGATGTGGTTGGCTTCCGTACTGCGCCATGTCCAGTCGGGTTATCTGTATCATTACGTTTTTGTCATGATCCTCGGCCTTTTGTGTCTTTTGTTTTGGTTCGCCCCCATCAGTCTGAAATGAAAGTTTGATCGGAAAACTATGCCTAATCTGTCGTATTCCACTTTTCCTGTCCTGAGCCTGGCCATCTGGTGCCCGGTGCTGTTCGGCTTGCTGATTTTGGTGACTGGAAAAGACGAAAGGGCGCCGTTCGTCAAGGGGTTGTCTCTGTTCGCGTCGATGATCGGTTTTGTTGTCACGCTGCCGCTGGTATTCGGATTCGACCGGAGTGCACACGGCATGCAATTCGTCGAACGCCATTCGTGGATTCGGCTTTTCCATGTGGAATACGCGCTGGGTGTCGACGGCATTTCGATGTGGTTTGTCGTCCTGACGGCCTTGATTACCTTCATCGTCGTCGTGGCCGGTTGGCGGAGCGTCGAAAAACAGGTGGCCCAATACATGGGGGCGTTTTTGATCCTGTCAGGCTTGATGATCGGTGTTTTCTCGACGTTTGATGGTTTGCTGTTCTATGTCTTTTTCGAAGCGACGCTGATTCCGATGTTCGTCATTATCGGAGTCTGGGGAGGGGAACGACGCGTGTATGCTGCGTTCAAGTTTTTCCTTTACACCTTTTTCGGTTCGTTGCCGATGCTGATCGGCATTTTATATCTGTATTTGCAAACGAACAGTTTCAACATTTTCACCTGGTACGCGGTGCCGATTCCGTTACATCCCCAGATTTGGCTGTTTGTCGCCTTCCTAACGGCTTTTGCCGTGAAAGTGCCGATGTGGCCGGTACATACCTGGTTGCCGGATGCGCACGTCGAGGCGCCGACAGGAGGCTCGGTCATTCTGGCGGCCATTATGCTGAAACTCGGCGCATACGGTTTCATCCGGTTTTCTCTGCCGATTTTGCCGGATGCAAGTCGTACTTTGGCCTGGCTGATGATCGCGCTCTCCCTGATCGCCATTCTCTACATCGGTCTGGTCGCCCTGGTTCAGCAAGACATGAAAAAGCTGATCGCGTATTCTTCCATTGCCCACATGGGGTTTGTCACACTCGGTTTTTTCCTGTTCGAGAACCTGACGGTTGATGGGGCATTGGTTCAGATGATTTCACACGGTTTCGTTTCCGCAGCCCTGTTCCTCTGCGTGGGAGCGCTATACGACCGGATGCACAGCCGGAATATTGCCGACTATGGCGGTGTCGTCCACGTCATGCCGCGCTTTGCCGCTTTCTTCGTCCTATTCGCGTTCGCCAATTGCGGATTGCCGGGAACGTCGGGCTTCGTCGGCGAAGTCATGGTGATTTTGGGTGCGGTCGGCGTCAACGTGTGGATCGGTGCGGCAGGTGCCCTGGCGTTGATTCTGGGCGCCGCCTACACACTCTGGATGATCAAGCGAGTGCTTTACGGGCCGGTCGAAAACGAACGGGTCGCCGCGTTGAAGGACATCGGAGCTCGCGAATTTTTCATGTTGGCGGTTCTGGCCGTTTTCGTGCTCGCGATCGGGATTTATCCGGCATGGGTGACCGATGTCATGCAGACGTCGGTTGCCGATCTGCTGGTACACGTTTCCCAATCCAAATTGTGACGGTCGCCTGAAAACGTTATGGATTCAATGAACCTTATTTTTGCTGCCCCGGAGCTGATCCTGGTTTTTTCAGTACCGCTCATTTTGCTAATCGATCTGTTTCTGCCGAAAAACAGGCGGGACGTTACGTTTTTTCTGTCGGTTGCCGTCATCGGCGCCTGTGCTGTGGTCAGTTGGGTTTTTCTGCAAGAGAAAGCGGTCGTTTACTCCTTCGGCGGAGCGTTCGTGTCGGACGCCGTATCGCATCTCTTAAAGCTTTGCACGTATTTCGCCATGTTGTTTACGCTGGTCTATTCCCGGCGGTACGTCAACGAGCGGCACTTGACGGCGGGCCATCTGGACGGTGAATTTTACGTGCTGGCATTGTTTTCGATGCTGGGCCAGATGGTCGTCATTTCGTCCGCCGATTTCCTGACGATGTATTTGGGCATCGAACTGATGTCTTTCCCGCTTTATGCGCTGGTTGCGTTGAAACGCGATGACGGTAAAGCCGTCGAGGCGGCAACGAAATTCTTTATTCTGGGTGCACTGGGATCAGGTTTGCTGTTATACGGTATTTCCATGCTGTACGGAGCGACGGGATCGCTGGATTTTATGGAAATCGCGAAAATGGCTGCCTACGGTGGCTTGAACAGGACGATCATGGTATTCGGCGTCGTTTTCGTGGTGTCGGGTATTGCGTTCAAACTGGGCGTCGTCCCCTTCCACATGTGGGTGCCTGACGTACTGGAAGGGGCACCGACAGCCGTTACCCTGCTGATTGCGGGAGCGCCGAAACTGGCCGGGTTCGCGATTTGCCTGCGCATTCTGGTGGAAGCTTTGCTGCCGTTGGCGTTCGACTGGCAAGCCATGCTGATCGTTCTGGCTGTTTTGTCGATGGGGCTGGGCAATGTGACAGCGATCCTGCAGAAAAACATTAAACGCATGCTGGCTTACTCGACGATCGCCCAGATGGGATACATGCTTTTGGGGATGCTCTCCGGTGTGAAGGCCGGTCAGACCGACAAAATAGTGTCGGCATTCGCTTACAGTTCGGCGATGTATTACACCCTGGTTTACGTCCTGGCGACCCTGTGTGCTTTCGGGGTCGTTTTGATGATGTCGGCAAACGGGGCCGAGGCGGAAAAGCTGGACGATTTCCGGGGACTGAACCGCCGCAATCCCTGGTACGCTCTAATCATGCTGGTCGCCCTGTTTTCCTTTGCCGGTGTGCCGCCACTGGTCGGTTTTTTCGGTAAACTGGCCGTTTTCCAGGCCCTGGTCGATGCCGGCCTGATTTGGCTGGCTGTCGTCGGTATCGTCTTCGCCGTCGTCGGGGCATTTTATTACCTGCGCGTCGTCAAGCTCATGTATTTCGACGAACCGGTAGACGAACGGAAAATCAGAGTGCCGCGCGATATGGCTGTCGCCCTGGGAATCAACGGTATGCTGCTGATAGGGCTGGGCATTTTCCCGGGGCCGCTACTGTCCTGGTGCGTCAGGGCCGTCAATCGTGCTTTCCTGTTGTAAGCCGGTCGAACCGACGTTCCGTTTGCCGTTCCGGCTGGACGCGTTTATCATCGGGCAATGTTAAAATCAAATT
>DBGFLV010000075.1:0-5020 GCA_048528425.1 Oxalobacter sp.
CTAACGGATCGGCTCGTTATTTTTTTTATTATCGAGTTTAAATATTGACTTATTCACTTTAAAATACACTTCCAGTCAATTTTCTTTTTCAAAAGAACCCTGTCTTTTTGATAAAAACGGTTCCTGAGCCGGTGACAGTCCGGAGCCGAAAAACGCCGTTTTAGCCGACGCACAGAAAAAACGGCCTTGCAAACGGATGTCGGTTCAAGCGGGGTCACGGGTACCGACAGGGAGGCGGTTCGACGTGAAAGGGGGAAGGTGAACCGGAACGGTTCTTTTATGTCCAAGCAAAGTGCGCTTTCTCCACCGTTGCCGGAAGCGTACCCGCTGCCGGAACGCTTCAAGGACCGGTCGTTGCGGAAATGCGGCAGTCTCGCCGCTAAGGTGGACAGTCACGAGATTTGCAGGATAATACCAACCGAATGTAACCGAACGATCGCCAATATGAAAAAACGCTCTCTTTCTCAAAAAGTACTGGGCACGCTCTTTTTTGCCTTGACTGCATGGTTGTGCTTGCAAACGGTATCGTGGGCTGAATCGCTGGACGACTGGTTTATCGCCGTCAAGAACGATCGTGCCGGGACAGTGAAAGCATTGTTGAAAAAAGGCTTCGATCCCAACGCAGCCGAATCGGAAAGAGGTGAGACGGCATTGATTTTGGCCATGCGTGAAAACGCGATGGATGTCATGGACGTTTTGCTGGCCGACAGGAGAACGTTGATCGACAAGGAAGCGGCCAACGGAGACACGGCCCTGATGATTGCCTGTTACAACGGAAACGAGAAAGCAGCTCAGGCGCTGTTGGACAAAGGGGCGAAAGTTAACAAGAACGGCTGGTCGCCGCTTCACTACGCCGCTGCCGGGGGCAACGAAAAAATCGTCCGGATGCTCCTCGATAAAGACGCTTTCGTCGATGCGGTCTCCCCGAACGCGACCACCCCCATCATGATGGCGGCTCGGGGAGGGCACATTTACATCGTCAAACTCTTGCACGACGCCGGTGCGGACGTCACCCTCAAAAACCAGCGCGGTTATTCCGCTGTCGACTTTGCACTCGAAAACAAGAATACCCACATTGCCGAAGGATTGGAATATCGCATCAAGAAAGAAGCCGATCTTGCCAGGCGAAAAAACGTCGTGCCGAAGTTTCCGTTCTGATTACGCAACGGATCGAGTGCGCTTTTTCGGCGGTGTCAAGACCGTCGGCATAGCTTTGGGGAAAGTGATCGGATAATCGGAATTGTAGTGCAGGCCGCGACTTTCTTTGCGGGACAGGGCGCTTTCCACGATCAGAGCGGCAACGTCGACCAGATTCCGCAGTTCCAGCAAATTGTTGCTGATGATGAAGTTGGCGTAATACTCGTCGATTTCTTCCCGTAGCAGATGGATGCGGCGCTGCGCCCGCTCAAGCCGTTTCGTCGTTCTGACGATGCCGACGTAATTCCACATGAAACGGCGCAGTTCGTCCCAGTTGTGCGAAATGACAACTTCTTCGTTGGCGTTGGATACCCGGCTTTCGTCCCATTCCGGCAAGAGGTGGAACGGTTCCTCTGGCAAACCGGCGATGTGTTCCGCTGCCGTCTTGCCGATGACCAGACATTCAAGCAGCGAATTGCTGGCCAGCCGGTTTGCGCCGTGCAAACCGGTACAGGCCGTTTCGCCCACGGCATACAGGTTTTTGATGTCGGTACGACCCTTGGTGTCGGTCACGACTCCGCCACAGGTAAAGTGGGTGGCAGGCACGACCGGGATCGGTTCCCGGGTGATGTCGATTCCGAGTTCGAGGCAACGAGCGTAAATCGTCGGGAAGTGTTCTTTCAGAAAAGACGGATTTTGATGGCTGATGTCCAGATGGACATAATCCAACCCGCGTTTTTTCATTTCAAAGTCGATGGAACGGGCGACGATGTCACGCGGTGCCAGCTCGGCCCGGGGATCGTGTTCGGGCATGAACCGCAGCCCGGCATCGGCGCCGGCGTCTGGCGGCAGTTTCAAAAGACCTCCTTCTCCGCGTACGGATTCGGAAATCAGAAACGATTTGGCGTAAGGATGGTAAAGGCACGTCGGATGAAACTGGACGAATTCCATGTTCGAGACGCGCGCGCCCGCACGCCAGGCCATCGCCACTCCGTCTCCTGTAGACGTGTCCGGATTCGTGGTATAAAGATACACTTTACCGGCGCCGCCAGTCGCCAGTACGGTGTGGCGAGCCGCGAAGGTGTAGACTTTGCCTTCTTCTTCGTTCAAAACGTAAAGGCCGTAGCATTCGACCGGTTGTTTGCCTTCATCCAGCTTGTCAGACGTGATCAGGTCGACAGCGAAGTGATTTTCGAAGAGATGAATGTTTGGACTGTTACGTATGATTTTTTCCAGCGTCTGCTGTACGACGTGTCCTGTTGCGTCGGCAGCGTGGATGATGCGACGCTGGCTGTGACCGCCTTCTCGCGTCAAGTGATAACCGGTCTGCGTGGACGTGTCGCGTGAAAAGGGTACACCCTGATTGATTAGCCAGTCGATGGCTTCTCCGCCGTGTTCGACGATAAAGCGGGTCGCGACTTCGTCACACAGACCCGCACCGGCGTCCAGCGTGTCCGAAACGTGTTTTTCAATGCTGTCCAGTACCGGATCCAGTACGGCGGCAATACCGCCCTGGGCAAAATTACTCGCGCTTTCCCACAGCGTTCGTTTGCAAATCAGGGCGATCCGGTAAGATTTGGGCAAACGTAAGGCAACGGAAAGCCCAGCCAGGCCGCTGCCGACAATGACGACGTCAAAATTCATGGCTTTTTCTGCTGAGAAAATGGTTTCTATAAAAGAACACTATATTCTATCAGGCGGAATCCGTCATGTGTTTCGACCGCTTTCCATAACCGGGGCAGGCGAGGCGTACAACGTGAGGCAGCGTACTGATCAGTTATTCGGTGCCTGAACTTGCCGCTAGGAAGAACGCCTTCCTGTCAGGATACCGAAAAGCAGCACGACAATGGCAGCGATCAACAATAAGTGGATGAATCCACCCAGCACATTCGTTGTGAGCAATCCGACCAGCCATAAAATGAAAAGTATGACGGCAATGGTATAAAGCATGAACTTCTCCCGGAAACAATTGGTTAAGGCACAACAATTTGCCCGTGGCAATGTGTCTTTTTGACCGTTTCCGACAAAATCAGTTCCGACGGGAAAGCGGGAAACGTAAAATGAAAGAGAAGCGTCAAGGCGCAAGAGAAGCGGCGGTTGACGGATGATGAGGGAAAAACGGGAACGGTTTCCGTTTTGAAAAAGAGAAAATGACCGAGGTTGCCGTGTTGTGCCCTCGGAGAAGCACCTGACACAAGCAAAAGGGAGGCGTGATGAAGAAGCTGGGATTTATCGGAATGGGCAATATGGCCTCGGCCATTTTGCTGGGCGCTGTCAGGGCCGGGTTTTTGAAAGGCGAAGAAACCATCGCCTATGACCACAACGGTTTCAAGCTCGACGACTTGCACAAACAGTGCGGGATGGGCAAGGCTGCCTCAGCCGGAGAGGTGATCGAAAAGAGTGAAATCGTCCTGGTTGCCGTCAAACCCAAACATCTGGAAAACGTTTTGAGCGAAAATCGCGACAGACTGAAAAATAAAACGCTCCTGTCCGTTGCTGCCGGCTGGCAGTACAGCCGGTTCCGTCGTTTGTTGGATCCGTCAACGCATGTCTGTGCCGTCATGCCGAACACACCGGCTTTAGTCGGTGCCGGTATGACGATTATCGAGTCGACAAACGATTTGAGCCCGAAAGAACTGATTTTCGTGCGCAAGCTCTTCGGTTCTCTGGGCGAAGTGCAGGAACTTTCCAGCGACCTGATGGGCATTGGTGGTACGTTGTCGGGTTGCGGGCCGGCCTGGATTTTCATGGCGATCGAGGCCTTGGCGGACGGCGCCGTCTATTACGGTTTACCGCGGGACGTCGCTTACAAGCTGGCAAGCCAAACGGTAATCGGTTCCGGCAAAATGGTCAAGGATACCGGGGAGCATCCCGGCAAGCTCAAAGACGATGTCTGTTCTCCGGGCGGTATCACGATCCGTGGCGTCAAAGCACTGGAAGCGGGAGGATTGCGTGTCGCTTTGATGAACGCGGTCGAAGCCGCGTATAAAAAGCCCGACTGATCCGGTTCGCCGGACGATGAAAAAACGTGAAGCGTGCTGCTTTCCGCTTTTTCACAGGCCGGTTGGTGTAACCGGCCGGGCGGACTTGTCGCGTATTTCCCGGTTCGACGGTCGATCGGGGCATCAGATGCCTTCGGCGTGTTCGATGATCAGCTGTACGCTGGTTCTGCCGTTGAATTCGTTGGCGTCCAGCCGGTAAGCCAGTTGCGCGTGCCGGGGCAATAAGGCGGTGCTGCCGAACTGGATGGCCGAATAATGTCGGCCGTTCTTTTCCAGCTGGAGTTTCAGGTGTTTTTCCTTCAGGACACGTTGATTGACGACGATAAATTCGTCGCAAAAAAGCGGTGGCGGAAAACCGTGCCCCCATACCTGGTTATCCAAAAGCCGGATAAAGTCCAAACTGAAGCAGTCGTCGTCCAAAGAACCGTCCGTTTCGATCCGGCGTTCCAGTTGCGTTTGTGTCAACCAGTCACGGGCAACGGTTTCAAACGCTTCGGCAAAGATATCGAATCCGTCTGAAGCCAATGTCAAGCCGGCTGCCATTGCATGGCCACCGAACTGGACGATCAGACCCGGATGCCGCTTGGCGATTAAATCCAGTGCGTCCCGGAGATGAAATTCTGGAATGGAACGGCCAGATCCTTGCAACTTTCCGTCTTTACCGGTCGTGAAAGCCAGGGTTGGCCGGAAGTATTTTTCCTTGATGCGGGAAGCCAGAATGCCGATAATGCCCTGATGCCAGTCTTCGGACAGCACACAAATCGTCGCTCGGTCTTCGGGATGGAATTTCGCGATCTTTTCCCGGGCTTCAACCCGCATGTCCGCTTCGATTTCCCGGCGTTCGGCATTGATACGGTTCAGTTCTTGTGCCATTTGCAAAG
>DBGFLV010000076.1:0-2120 GCA_048528425.1 Oxalobacter sp.
TCCTTATCTGTCTCATTACTTTTGCCGGGCAAATAATTTTTCATCGAATCTTTTTCTCTATCCAGTAAAAATTCTAAAGATTCATCCTGTACGAATTTCAACAGAGGACTTTCCGTTCCGGTTCGGGTCATTTCGGTCAGTGAAGAAGTCACCCAGGCTTTGACCAGATCATACAACGCCTGGTAGTTGGCCGCCAGAGACGCTTCGGCATCCGCAATGGCAAAACGGGCTTGTTCTTCACTCCAGCCCAATTGGCGCAAACGGCAATAGACCGGATGCTCCAGCATTTTTTCTTCCGGCACGGTTTCCAATTCGTCCATTTTCTCCTCATAGCCCTTGAGCTGTCCATTCAGAGCCGCAAGCGCCATGCCGATTCGACTGGACGCTGGCCCTGTTTGAGAGAGCAGATAAAGCGTAGCCGCCAGGGAAACCCAGTCTTCCAGTCTTTTGCCGATGAACTGTACCGGCAAATAAGCCGGACGGGTCAAGCTAGTGTTTTTGAAGTCTTCGCTTCGCGCGTCGCCATGGAACTGTTTGTTCTCCCCGAACCACTTGCTGAAACGGTATCCCAGCAGTTTGACCGGGTTCCGGCGATATTCAATAAGCGTTTCCGGATCGTACCAGACGGAGTCAAAGGTACTGTCGGCAGGCGGGGCTGCCATGAACGCGTTTGTGAGAAAACGAACGATTTTCTGCCCCAGATCGTTGATGCCGATGGCGCCCGAATGATACAAATCCATGTCGGCCTGACCGAGCCGGGAAGCGGAAAGGTCGATGATAGCCTGTTTCCAGTCGGGGGTTTCAGCGTTGTCACTCTCGGTTTTCGCTGCCAGATACATTTTGAACACACTCTGAGAATCTTCTCCCCTGGCCGGAATCCCGTAGGCGGAACGCTCTATCCGGTCGTTTTCCCGCAAAAACCGGTCAATGATGATGGCATTCTTTTGTACGTTGCGATGGAACTCGGCCACGCGTTCGGCCAGGTTGTCGGATAACGTACCGCCTTCGTGCCCCAACTGCTCGCGAGCGTTACGGACCCATTCCTGTGTCCTGGCCTTTTCTTCCGCGGAGACCGGAGACGACAATGCCGGGTTCAATTCCAGCGGTGCCACATGTCCTTCATTGCCCAACTGTTCCCGGGCGGAACGGGTCCATTGTTGATTTCGCGTTTTCTCTTCAGGTGTTACCGGAGAACTTAACGACGGATTGAGCTTGAGCGGTGTCACGTGTCCCTGATTACCCAGCTGCTCTTGCATGGTTTGCCGGTATTGCCGTACTCGCTCTTTCTCTGCCTTCGACACGGAAGAACCCGGAGCAGACTCGCCGGCAATCGGGACAAAACCCTCGTTGGCCGCGGCTGCGGCATAGTCGGGCGTTGCATTCGGACGGGAAGGCACCGACCGCCGCTCGTCTCCGTACTCGACGGCGTCGGTTTTATAGTCGGCAATCCGGGCCTTGTCTACCGGGGCGGTACGTTGCCGGCCTGTCGTGATCGAGGGGGGACGGTTCGGCGTGACGGGAGTGGCAGGAGACGCCGGGGTTGAGCTGACTTGTCGGGAAAGGGTGGGCCTGGCGGGTGGGTCGTTTTTGGGGAGAAAGACGGTGGAATTGATGCCTTCGTTGGCGCTGTGGGTGAAATAGTCGGGTGTTTTCTCCGGTTCTGTTTTAACGGAGGGGAGTTTGATTGGCTGGAGCGGGGCCGTGGAAGAGGCGGAAGTGCCTGTCCCGGCGAGATGGGAAGCCGTGCTGGACTGGGCAGAAGGTTCCGACGTCGAGGCAAAAAAGCGTTTGATTCCCTCTTCGAATGATTTGAGGTAGTAGTTCGGATCGGTGATGTCGTGACTCATGGAAAAACCTTTCAATACATTAAAGAAGTGTCGGGTTGCGGTCAAAAAAGCCGACCGGAAGCGGCTATAAAGAGTCTGTTTTTTTGTGGCACTGAGTTCATGTATGAGGTAGGCCACCGTGGCGACAATCCCGATATTAAAGCACTATATGGCTATTATAAACCATAAATGGTTTATTTCCAAACGCGTATAGTTGACCTGGTTTAGCGGTAAAAGGAGAAGCCGGTTTTCCGGCAAGTCTTTTTAGACGTTCCGGAGTACGGTACCGATAAA
>DBGFLV010000077.1:0-2707 GCA_048528425.1 Oxalobacter sp.
AAATATGGTCGTCATGGTATTTCTTTCAGCTTGGTCACATCACTCAACTTATGCAAACGCATTCGATCAACGGTTTTTCCCTACTATGATCACATGACGCTGCGCATCCAGTCCCGGAATTTTCAATGGCTTGACTTTCCGGACAGTCCACTCCGGATCAAGGTTACCGATTTCGTTCATCGGAATCAATCCTTTCATGGCATAAAAACGACCGTCTTCTTTCAGCAAGTGGCCGGACAGTCGAATGAAATCGGACAGACTCGAAAAAGCTCTTGAGACAATGGCGTCAAATTTCGTCTCTGTCACCAGCTCTTCGACCCTTCCGGTATAAACGGTCACGTTTTGCAATCCCAATTCTATTTTGACCTGATTCATGAAAGCGGTCTTTTTGTGAACGATATCTATGACCGAAACCGGCAATTCCGGACGGACAATGGCGACCACCAGACCAGGCAACCCTCCTCCGGAACCCACATCGAGCAAATTGCGGCAATCGCTAAAACAAGGCACCACACTTAACGAATCCAGTAAATGCTGTTTCAGCATTGCTTCCGGTTCACGTATGGCTGTCAAATTGTATGTGGTGTTCCATTTGATCAACAAGGCCAGATAATTCAGCAGTTTTTCACGCTGAACATGGTCATCGGCGATACCCAATTCGGGCATTCCCGATTTCAACAGGGCACCAGCTTTCTGACGATCCCATAATGAAAGACTTTTTTTCGACATGGTGCCTCACATTTTCGCTTCAGCGAAATCGATCAATCCCTGCTTCTTCAGGTAGATCAGCAGTAATGAAACGGCAGCGGGCGTAACTCCCGAAATACGCGAAGCCTGTCCCAGCGTTTCGGGTTTCTGTTTTTCCAGCTTTTGACGGACTTCGATGGACAATGCGCTGACTTCTGAATAACGTATTCCTTCCGGCAAACGCAGATTTTCATAGTACTGCTGTCTTTGGACTTCCTTTAATTGACGCTCGATGTAACCGGCGTATTTGATCTGTATTTCAACCTGTTCCCTGACGGCCGCGTCCAGTGCTTCTCCAGATTGCCATCTTTTTCCCGCCACGGAAGTCAGATCGGCCAGAGCATCATAAGTCACATCGGGGCGTCTTAACAGATCAGCAAGCGAATATTCTCTTTCGATTGCTTTACCGATGACTCTTTCCGCTTCCACTGCCGTCAACATCGAAGGGTGTATCCAAGTCGATTTCATCCGTTCGATTTCACGTGCAATTTTTTCCCTTTTCTCGTCGAAAGCACGCCACTGTTCTTCACCGACACATCCCAGCTTGTGACCCATCTCCGTCAAACGCATGTCCGCATTGTCTTCTCTCAGACTCAAGCGGTATTCTGCCCGACTGGTAAACATACGGTAGGGCTCATTGACACCCTGGGTAATCAGATCGTCTACCATCACACCCAGATAGGCTTCACTCCGTTTCGGCACCCAAGCCTCTTCTCCACAAACGTAGCGGGCTGCGTTGATCCCTGCCAGAAGCCCTTGCGCTGCCGCTTCCTCGTAACCGGTCGTACCATTAATCTGACCGGCAAAAAACAAGCCTTCAATCTGTCGGGTTTCCAGTGACGATTTTAAACAGCGGGGATCGAAAAAGTCGTATTCGATAGCGTATCCTGGTCTCAAGATGTGAGCGTTTTCAAGTCCGGGAATAGATCTGACCAGTTTTATCTGAACGTCAAAAGGCAAACTGGTCGAAATGCCGTTCGGGTAGTACTCGTGGGTGTTCAACCCTTCGGGTTCCAAGAATATCTGATGAGAACTTCTATCCGAAAAACGATGAATTTTGTCTTCAATAGAAGGGCAATAACGTGGCCCTATCCCTTCAATAACGCCGGTAAAAAGAGGACTTCTGTCTAAACCGGAACGGATAATCTCATGGGTTCCCGCATGCGTATGCGTTATCCAGCAGGGTAATTGTTCGGGATGCATGGAAACATGACCTCTGACTGAAAACACGGGAATCGGATCCATGTCACCCATTTGTTTTTTCATAACGGAAAAGTCAATTGTTTTTCCATCAATCCGGGGCGGCGTTCCGGTTTTTAACCGGCCTTGCGGCAAATTCAGGTCTTTCAATCGATTCGATAAAGCAATAGCCGGTACATCTCCGGCTCTTCCGCCAGCATAAGTGTTCAATCCGACGAAAATTTTTCCATTCAGAAACGTACCAGTCGTCAAAATCACCGCAGAAGCGCGAAATTCCACTCCGCCCTGCGTACTGACGCCAACTACTTTGCCTTGTTCGACAATAACGTCATCAACCTGTTGTTGAAACAATGAAAGATTTTCCTGGTTTTCCAGTTGATAACGAATGGCCTGCCGGTAAATGACCCGGTCGACCTGGGCACGCGTTGACCTGACTGCCGGGCCTTTCGACGAATTCAGGATTCTAAACTGGATGCCGGCACGGTCCGCTGCCAAAGCCATTGCGCCTCCCAGCGCATCGACCTCTTTTACCAAATGACTCTTTCCAATGCCCCCGATAGAAGGATTGCACGACAACTGTCCAAGGGTTTCAAAATTATGAGTGATCAGTAAGGTTCTTTTCCCCATTCTTGCCGAAACCAGTGCTGCTTCCGTCCCGGCGTGTCCTCCACCAACCACAATGACATCAAAATGAATCGAATAAAGCATAAAAAATTTTCTCCTGCATCAGCAGGTCCAACAAATGTTTCACGTGAAACAT
>DBGFLV010000078.1:0-12008 GCA_048528425.1 Oxalobacter sp.
CTTTTCTCCAAAATAGTCCGCCAACGTCAGGTTCAACCCTTCCTGAATGACTTTATCGACTTCCTGCGTCAAGAAATCGTCACTTTCGCCGGTAAAAACAAATTGGCGGAAAACGTCGGCCAGCGTCAAACGATCGGCGTCGCCCATCCATTTCCATTCTTTCGGCGCCCGTCTCCGGAAAGAGAAAGTACTGATCAACGAACGTTTCAATGTGGTGGCCCATCCCAGTTTGTCCATGCGGGTCAAACAGTATTCCACCTCAGGAACGGACAGACGGGTTTCTTCCTCCAGATCGGTACGGGAAACGGAAGTGTGCCGGTTCGTATCGGCGTCGTACAACACGTTAATCACTTTCATGGCACTGGAAAACCGGTTACCCAAAAGCGGCGGCGCATTCCAGCTTCCGTTACGGATTTCGGGAATCAAAGCCGCCAGTATCGCCCCCAACAGCATAATCAGGGAACTGATGTAGATCCAGAGCATAAAAATGGGGAAAGCAGCCAGTGCACCGTAAATGCGTTCATAGGAACTGAAATTGACGATGAAAAAGGCAAAGACCCGGATGGCGACTTCAAAAGCGACCGCGGAAAAAAGACCGCCTGCAAAGGCGTCCTTCCATAAAACCAGACGGTTCGGTAACACCCGGTAAAGCAGGGTGAAAGCGAACGTCGTCCAGATTACGGCAATGATCGACGAGGAAAACGAATTCAGAAACGGCAGCCAGCCGACTAGTCCGTGTTGCGAGAGAACCAGATGCGAAGTCAGGTAGATGGAAAAGCCCAGCAATAAAGGAGCGAACACTGCGATGGCGACGAATAAAATCAGCCGTTTGATGAACGGTCTGGGCGTGATGACGTACCAGATCCGGTTAAAGGCGCTTTCGATGGTAGAAATGGTCGAAAACGTCGTAAAAAGCAGCGCCAGGCCGCCGACGATCGACACGTTGGCGGCATTGGCAGCGAATTCACCCAAATAGTTCAGAATGGTGGCCGCCATATCGGCCGGAATCATCCCCTGGGCAAAATAAGTCTCCAGCGTATCCTGGAGCGTACCGAATTCGGGAAAAGTCGTGAAAAGCGCGAAAGCGATGGCCAGCATCGGTACCAAACTCAAAATCACGGTAAAGCTGATATTGCCGGCCACGTCGGAGAGATGATTTTCGGAAAGACGGGTAAAAGCGTAACGCAACATCGCTATGATACGCTCTCTCCTGGAGAGTTCCGGCACCTCCGGAACAGGCGTGGTCTTGTCAGCAGCGAAATCCGGTTTATCCATAAAAAAGAGTTTAAAATGAAACGCACGATAACACAGTCAATTGAGTGATAGTGTTTTATCATGAGCGGCCGGTCACCATATTGACGCATGTCCGATTCCCGACTGGACGGTTCCGGCGGCACAATAGAGGACAGGGCCGGGAAACTTCCACAGCCCCAACCCGTTTCACCGGATACATCATGGCACACCTTTCTTTTATCGAACTTTGCAGAAAACAGCTCGGAGACGCACACGTCATCAGTGATCCGGCAAAAATGGACTTTTACGTGACCGATTACCGGAAACGGTTTTCGGGAAAAGCCCTTGCCGTGGTCTCTCCCGGCCACACGCGGGAAGTAGCCGGTATCGTGAAACTGTGCCGACAGTACAGTGTCCCGATAGTCCCCCAGGGAGGTAACACCGGGCTGGTACTGGGAAGCGTTCCGGACTCTTCGGGAAAAGCCCTGGTTTTATCGTTAAAACGCATGAACCGGATCCGGGAAGTCGACGCTGCCAACCGGACTATGACGGTTGAAGCCGGTTGTATTTTGGACAACGTTCATACAGCTGCCCTGGAAGCCAACCTCCTCTTTCCGCTTTCGCTCGCTTCTTCGGGATCCTGCACAATCGGAGGCAATCTGGCCGCCAATGCGGGCGGTACCGCCGTGCTCCGTTACGGGACGGCCCGAGAACTCTGTCTGGGTCTGGAAGTGGTCACGGCGGAAGGCGACGTCTGGAACGGTCTTTACAAATTGCGCAAAAACAACACCGGTTACGATCTGCGCGATCTGTTTATCGGTTCGGAAGGCACCCTGGGCATTATCACGGCGGCGGTTTTGAAGCTCTTTCCGCGTCCGCGCGTGACAGAAACCGCGCTGGTCGCCCTGCGGGAACCGGTTAAGGCATTGCAACTTTTGACACTGGCCGTAAAACAGGTCGATTGTGCCTTGACGTCCTTCGAGCTGATGTCCCGTTACACATTGGAACTGGTGAGAAAACATTTCCCCCGCATTCCCCTCCCGTTACCGCTTGACTACCCTTATTACGTCCTGCTGGAGCTCTCCGACGCCGACTCGGAAGAACACGCCACAGGCCGTCTGGAGAAATTGCTCCAATTCGCCATTGAAGAAGACGTCATTTGCGACGCGGCATTTGCCCAGACGCTCGCGCAATCCCGTACGATGTGGCAGTTGCGCGAAAACATCTCGGCGGCACAGGCCCTGGAAGGCAAGAACATCAAACACGACATCGCCGTGCCGACTTCCCTCGTGCCTGAATTTCTCGAGACGACCGACAGACAACTCCAGCACTATTTTCCGGGAGTTCGCCCGGTTGCCTTCGGCCATCTGGGCGACGGCAGTCTGCATTACAACGTGGCGTCACCGAAAGGCACGTCAGATGACGCGTTTTTAACACATCAGGACGCCGTCAACCGGATCGTCTACGACAACGTCAGTCATTTCCGCGGCGCCATTTCCGCAGAACACGGATTGGGGGCATTGAAAAATGACAAGAACGCCCTTTACAAAAGCCGGACGGAAATCCAGCTCATGCAACTGATCAAAAAGGCACTGGACCCCGGTAATCTGATGAATCCGGGCAAAGTACTGCCGTAACGGTATGCGTTTACAACAGTTTCAGTGTTCGGTCGTCAAAAGCCGTCTCGAGGTAGCGCGTTGCGGCTTCTGCTGCCATCGGTACCGAGAGATAATGCCCTTGAATGGCGTTACAACCGATTTCCTTTAAAAAGTCGATTTGTTCTTCCCTTTCAACGCCTTCGGCAATCGTCGTAATTCCGAGATTTTGGGCCAGCGAAACGATGGCACTGACAATCGCCATATTTTCCAGATCGTTCGGAACGTCACGAATGAACGAGCCGTCAATCTTTAAGCTGTGAGCGCTGAATCGTTTCAGGTAGGCCAGCGATGAGTAACCCGTTCCGAAATCGTCAATGGAAACTTTGATGCCCTGTCCTTTCAGATTGTCGATAACGGCAACAGCCGCATTCGGTTTTTCCATCGCGACACTCTCCGTCAATTCCAGTACGAGGTGCTTAGCGTCCAATCCGGATTCGCTCAAAATCGTGGATACCTGATCCGTTAGCCTCCGGTCACGGAACTGGACAGCGGAGAGATTGACCGAGACCATGATTTTGTCGTGACCTGCCTCGACCCATTTTTTCAGCTGGTGAATAACCGAACGCAGAATCCACTCGCCGATTGGAATGATTTGCCCGTTCGACTCGGCAACTGGAATGAATTCTTCGGGAGAAACACAACCGAGGTGAGGATGATCCCAACGTAAAAGGGCTTCGAAACCGACGACCATATCGTGATTTAACGACATGATCGGCTGATAATTCAGACTGAACTGACCTCGTTCCAGAGCCCGGCGAAGTGCGTTGTCCAGTTCCAGCGTCCGGGCCGACTTCGCTTGCATTTCCGTGGTGAAAAAACAGTAATTGTTCCGGCCGCCCTGCTTGGTACGATACATGGCCGTATCGGCACTGCATGAAAGCGTATCGAAATCAATCCCGTCCGACGGAAACATGGCAATGCCGATCGAAGCGGTCAGATTCAATTCGTGTGGTTCGATATGGTACGGTTCGGCAGCGATCGTCAAGAGTTTTTCTGCAATACGGGTAGCGCCGCCCGTATCGGTGTTAGGCAATACCAGAACGAACTCGTCACCCCCCTGTCGGGAGATGGTATCCTGCTCACGAACCATCTTTTTCAAGCGGGCAGCGAATTCTTTCAGCAGTTTGTCGCCGACGTTGTGACCCAGTGAATCGTTGACGTTCTTGAATCCGTCCAGGTCCAGAAACATCAAGGCCAGCGGTTCATGACGTCGTTGTGCGAGACTGATGGCCAAATTACTGCGGTCGCGAAGCAACGTGCGATTCGGCAAACCGGTCAACGGGTCGAAATGAGCCAGCCACTGCACCTTTTCCTCGGTTTTTTTCCGTTCGGTCATGTCCACGAAGATGCCAGTGTAATGCGTCAGTTCGCCTTGGGCGTCCCGCATGGTCTGGATCGACAGCCATTCCGGATACAGCGTACCGTCCTTGCGCTTATTCCATATTTCTCCTTGCCACGAGCCGTTTTTGTCAATCCAGCTCCACATGCCCCGGTAGAATTCTTCATCGTGTTTGCCGGACGAAAGAAGGCGCGGATTCTCCCCCAGCACTTCACTTTCGGAAAAACCGGTAATCTTGGTGAAGGCCTTGTTCACCATGACGATACGGCAGGTTCTGTCCAGCAGCATCAATCCTTCGTTACTTTGTTTAAAAACCTGAGCCGATAACTGGAGCTGTTCCTTGCGCTCGAAATTTTCAAGGGCAAAGTCAATGCTGGCCACCAGCTCCTTCAGCAGTTTCTGGGCGGCCATGTCGAAAGCGTAAGCTTCCCGGGCGTTCAGATTTAACACACCGACGATTTTCCCGTTTTTATGAAGCGGTAAACAGGCAATAGCCTGAATCTGATGCTGACGGGCCACCTCCTTCCACACCGTCGAATGGCACAAAATGGCGCAAATGGGATCGTTTTCCAGATCTTGCACCCAGACCGGCCTGTCTTCAGCGAGCGCCTTCCTGACGATACCCTGCGTCATGGTTTTGTCGGTTCTGGCGATGACGTCCAGTGTCTGGCCGATCAAAACAGAAGAAGCGCCTTCGGATGCAACCGGATAAACTTTGCCTTCGTCGTTAACCAGTCCGATCCAGGCGATATTCATCGCCCCGTATTGCGTCACGATTTCACAGATCTGCTCGAACAATTCGTTCTGACTGGAACATCGGGCCACTGCCTGATTGCAGTAACCCAGAATGGCGTATAACTGGTTCAAACGCCGGATTTCGGCTTCGGCAACTTTGCTTTCGACGTAAAGATGACGCAGTTCCCGTTCTGCCTTGGTCCGGCTGTTTTCCCGTTGAAAATTTTCCAGCGCGAAATCGATGTCATTGGCCACTTCAACCAGCAAATCCTGTACCGAAGGATCGAAAGCGTTCAACTGTTCCGAAGCCAGCAGAAAAACCCCCGTGATTTTTCCGTTTTTATGCAGAGGAAGCGACGCCACGGAACGGACACGGTGATCAATCGAACGCTGGTGCCAGGGAGAACAGTGCGGATCGTGCAAAAAATCCTGATTCCAGCAGGGTTTACCGCTTCGGACCGACTTGCCGACAGTACCGTGACCGTTCGGATGATTTGCGTCAACGGAAACGACGATTTCTTCCAGAAACCGAGCGTCCTCGCCGTATTTCGCCCCGGTTTCGACCATACCGGTCACTTCGTCGATCAATCCGACCCACGCCATCTTCACGTTACTGTGACAAACGACAATGGAACAGATACTCTCGAACAATTCCTTTTCATCGCGGCTTCTCGAAATGGCGTAGGAACAATGACTGCGGACGGTGTTCAGTTCGGACAGACGCAACACCTGATTTTCGGACTGCCTTTGCTGGGTAATGTCTTCAAACGTCACGACAAAATAATCCGGCGAAGTGTCGCGGTTTCGTACGCAACGGGCATGAATGTCGGCCAAGATGACGTCTCCGTCCTTGCGTAACAGTTCTCTTTCCATATGAAACTCATCGACTGCCCCTTCTTCCAGCGCGGCAAGCTTGCCCTTTTCCTCATCCGTATCCGGCCGCAAGCAAATGTCCTGCCAACCTTTCAGGGTCATTTCTTCACGGCTATAGCCCAGGATACTGCACAGTTTGTCATTGCACTGCAACCAGCAATCCAGACGCGGCGAAAGAATGGCCATGCCGATAAACGGCATCGTGAAAAACTTGTCCTGTAATTCATCTTCACGAATCTTCCGGGCCAGTCGGCGAGCCCGGTGATGCATTCTCCAGATCAGAAGCAGGGCAAGTCCGATGACGGTGACGGCAAAAAAAGTGATAACGGCGATCCCGTATGCCGAATTTCGCAAGGAACTGATCGCCTTGTCATAGTCGTCCTTCAAGACCAGTTTCCAGTCCGTATCGTCCACGTCACTCCAGGCGGCGAAGACTTTAGTGCGGGTGGTGTCTTCCCCGATGCCGTAACCGCTACCGTGGCCGGTTGCCATTTGGCGCAAAATGGAATGGTTTTCCGAAGTCGCCGGGAGAACCGTCATCTCACTTTTCCCACCATGTCCGAGGGTCAAGGCTACGTAGCCTTCTCCGTCCTGTCGAAGAAAAACCACCTGCCTGCCAGGATGCAAGGCCATCCAGGAAGCGAAATGGCGTACCAGGTAGTCTTCAGGATCGAACGAAACAAGTACAGCACCAATCGCTTCCTGCATCCGGTCAATCAAAATATACGGGATGACGATTTCAAAACGGGAAGTGCCCTGGGAATAAATGTTGTGCCGGACTTCCTGCGAGTTCGGTCTGTTCATCAGATCCAGAAGTGATTGCCGATGTTGTTTTTCCAGCTTCAGCTCCGCCCCGAGCGACATCAGTTCGTTACCGCGTGTATCAATTACTTTGATACTCTTGTACTGTTGCGTCTTTTTAAGGGTTTCGAGAAACGAACGAATGTCTTGTCTGGCGACTGCACTGTTTCCATAATGCCATTTCTCAAAACCTTGCCGAAAAAACGAACTACTCAAAACAGCTGAACCGATGTCGCGCTGTTCTCTCAGCCAACCGCCGATACTCTGCGCTTTTGTCTTAACAGTAGACTGCATCTTGGCCAGCGTATCCCTTTCAAGTTGCGAACTGTAAAACTTGGGAATGCCGAAACTGATGACCGGTATGATCAAAAGCAGCGCGATAAAAATAAGAAGCAGGCGATGATCGCCTGCTTTGTGTCGTAAATAACGCTGTTTTTCCACCCGGACGAAACGGAGTTCTGCAAAACTCCAGAGAAACGGGTAAAGAAAACAACTTGAAATACCGACCAGTGCCAGATTGGTCTTCAACACGAATTCAACCAGAGTACCGACATTTTCAGGATTGTGATAAATGAACGAGTCGGCAAAGACAAAGTACAAAGACGTCAAAAACAGATAACCGGAAACCAGGAGACGGCGTTGTCGCGAAAAACCTGACAGACTGCTTTTGCCCAGCAGAAAATAAAGCAACAGGGAACTGAACAGAACAAAGAACAGTCCGGCAATACTGAACAGATGAAAAGCCAGAAGCGTCTTTTCGGACAAAAAAGACAGACAATAAATCGTACACAGCATATACATGGAAGTACATCCGGCATATAGTAGAACCGTCTGGCTGGTTCCAAATGCACTGCCCAAGCGTTCCCCTGCCATCAGCTGAGAAATATTCGATGGTTTATTCATCCGTTCCTGCCCTGTTTTTTTTGTTAGATGTGACCGGCAAATTGAAAAAAACGCAACTAATGTTTCCGAATGGAAACATTATTACACGTATTTATAATTTTGCACATGAGTTCACATTTTCCAAAAATTTTCAGATTTCAGTGTAACTATTTGAATAAAAAGAAAAAACGGAAATACCAAAAAAGAGAAACTTCTCTTTTTCGTGGTTCGGACACTACATTTCTAAGTAAAACTATAGGAATTTAGGTAAATGACTTGATCGGATGGCTCGTCAAAAAGGGCTGAACACGATCAACCGGCAGCGGTTTCGAGAGATAATATCCCTGAATTTCGGTACAACCTCTTGCATGCAGGAAGTCCAGCTGTTCCTGCGTTTCAACGCCTTCGGCCACCGTGCGCATGCCCAGACTGCCGGCCAGTGAAATCACGGCGGTCACAATGGCCATATCTTCGGAGTCGGCCGGAAGGTCCGTTACGAAGGAGCGATCGATTTTCAGACTGTAAACGTTGAACCGTTTCAGATAAGTCAGTGACGAATAACCGGTGCCGAAATCATCAATGGAAATCCGAATGCCCCGCTTGCGTAATTCGTCGATAACGGCAATCGCCGCCAGCGGATTTTCCATAGCGACGCCTTCGGTCAGTTCAAGTTGCAAATATTCCGGTGCGACGCCGGCTTCTTCCAGGATACTCATGACCAGTTCCGGCAGACGCGGATGGCGGAACTGTACGGCAGACAGATTGACCGAGACGGTGATGTCTTTAACACCGCTGTCGTGCCATGCGCGCAATTGATTGACAGCCGTTTTCAGTACCCACTCGCCAATGGGGATGATCTGTCCGTTTGATTCGGCGATCGGAATGAATTCATCCGGTGGGATGCGACCGAACTGGGGATGCTGCCACCGGACAAGGGCTTCAAAGCCCACGATTTGACCGGTTTCAAGCGACATTTGTGGTTGATAGACCAGAAAGAACTGGTCGCGTTCGAGCGCTCTTCGCAACGCATTGTCGATTTGCAGCGTTCTGGCCGATCTGGCCTGCATTTCCGTAGTGAAGAAGCAGTAATCGTTGCGACCGCTCTGTTTTGCACGGTACATGGCGGCATCGGCACTTCGCCACAAGGTATCGAAATCGGTTCCGTCCGTAGGATACATGGCAATGCCGATGGAGACGGTCAGATTGATTTCATGCCGTTCGATAGTGTATTGCTGCGCGGCAATCTGCAAAAGCCGCTCGGCCAGATATGCCGCACCATCGGTATCCGTACCGGGCAATACCAAAACGAACTCGTCTCCACCCAGCCGGGAAACCGTGTCCTGGCTACGAACGGCTTTTTGCAACCGTCCGGAAAACTGCTTGAGCAACTCGTCACCGATACCGTGACCCAGCGAATCGTTGACGTTCTTGAAATTGTCTAAATCCAGAAACATCAAGGCCAGCGGTTCATGACGGCGCTGGGCAAGACTGATGGCCAGCGTACTGCGGATGTGCAAGAGCGTCCGGTTCGGCAAACCGGTCAACGGATCGAAATGGGCCAGCCACTGGACACGTTCTTCCGTCTCTTTTCTTTCCGTCAAATCGGTGAACGTACCGATGTAATGGGTGAGTTTACCGTGGGAATCCTTCATGGTCTGAATAAACAACCATTGCGGATAAATGGCGCCGTTTTTACGCCGGTTCCAGACTTCTCCCTGCCAACGCCCTTCCCGTTCGATAGCGTCCCACATGGCCGCATAAAAATTGCGGTCGTGTTGGCCGGAAGCAAGGATTTTCGGATTTTTTCCCAGAGCTTCTTCTTCGCTGTAACCGGTAATGTGAGTAAACGCCTGATTCACCATCACGATGCGGCAATCGGCGTCAAGCAACATGATGGCTTCGCTACTCTGTGCAAAGACCTGCGCCGAGAGCAACAGCTGTTCCTCTTTTTCAAAGTGCTCCAGAGCGAAATCAATATCTTCCATCAATTCCAGCAACAATCGCTGGGACGACTCCGTGAAACCGTGGAGCACATTGGAATAAAGAAAAATAAGGCCGATGACGTTTCCGTTTTTATGCAACGGTAAAATCGCGGCAGAACGCCAGTTGAAATGCCGGATGTGTTTCCGCCAGTGTTTCATCGCAGGTTCATTGACGAAATCCTGCATCCAGATCGGTTTATTCTCCCGGACGACCTGACCGGCCGGCCCCTGCCCGGCAACGTGATCAGGCAAGGCGTTGATGTACAGTCCCTTAAGATAGTTCTGGTTTTCTCCGGCCGATGCAACCGGAACAATGTCGCGCGTTTTCGGATCGACCAGTCCGACCCAGGCCAGATTCATCTGTCCGTACTCGACGATGTCGGTACAAATCTGGTTGAACAATTCCTGTTCGTTCTTGCAACGGATGATGGACTGGTTACATTGCGAGAGAGCGACGTACAACTGGTTCAAACGACGGATTTCGTCTTCGGCCTGCATCCGTTCATGGTAAAGCCGGCGGTAGTTGGTTTCGCTTTTTTCAAGCTCTTCCTGCGTTTGTTTACGTTCGGCTTCGCGGGCGAAATTCTCGAGTGCGAAATTCAGGTCGCCCGTCATTTCATTCAACAGGTTTTGTGCCTGTCCGTCGTAGGCATTTTGCTCGGCCGAATACACTTTCAGCACCCCGACCGGTTTTCCGCTCTTATACAGGGGAAACACGGCCAGCGAACGGATTTTCATCTTGTTTAAGAGTTCAATCCAAGGCACCAGAAAAGCTTCACGACGCACGTCCTGAATCCAGACAGGCTGTTTTTTTCGGATGGCGACCGCAATCGGACTGGTCTCGCTCAGGCTGTCCCATCCCGTCACGACCTGCATCGTGCGAAACGGCTCGGCCAGTTCTTCGGGAATACCGCAAGAGACGACCACATCGACTTTACCGGTTTCTTCACTGATCAAACCGATCCGGGCCATATTAAAACGCCGGTCGCTGTAATGCACAATGGCGTGACAGATCCGCTCGAAAAGTTCTCTCTCGCTTTGCGAATGGACGATGGCCTGATTACAGTGCGAAAGCGCGGCATACAACTGGCTCAGTCGCCATATTTCTTCCTGGGTCGTTTTGCGTTCGGTAATGTCCTCTACCGTCACGACCAGATAATCAGGCGTGCCGTCTTCCCGGGTAATGCAGCGAAAATGGACCTCCGCTATGGCATCTGTGCCGTTTTTTCGCCGAAATCGTTTTTCTTCGCGGAATTCGTCAATTTTTCCCTGTTTCAGTTCGTCGACACCGCGCCGCTCGTCCGTGCAAGGTAAACCGCACAGCTCTTCCCATCCCCGTTGCCCGAACTCTTCCCGGGTATAACCGAAAATTTCGCAAATCTTGTCGTTAAAATGAACCCATTTTTCCAACGACATGGACAAAATCCCCATGCCGATAAAGGGCAGCGTATAAAAGCTGCTCAAGAGCTGTTTTTCCCGCAGCTCCATGGCGATGGCTTGGGAACGTTGCATCATTTGCCAGACAACGACCAAAACGATACCGAAGATGACCAGCAAGGTCACAATAGCGAAATTGAACCAGAACGCCATACGTCGTAACGGCGCCATCAGATTCTTGCGATCGATTTTCGTTACGACGTACCAGTCCGTTCCCTGTACCGGGTGCCATGCTGCCAGTGCCGCCTCATGGTAAAGTGTTTTTCCGGTAATCGTCCCGGCACGGCGTCCACTGTCGGCAATCGCCTTGCCCAGACTGTTTTCAGTGACGTCGTAAGTGAGCACCTCGGTACGACCTGCTTCGTTGCGTTCCGGGCGATACAACAAGAGCTTGTCCGCTTTGCGGTCAACCAAAAGGATACGCTTGTCGGCCAGAAAACTGCTCCAGTGATCGAGATAACCTGTCAAATACTGTTTCTGGTCGAGTCTGACGTAAACCCAGCCCAACAAACTTTTCGACCCCGCGGAATAAAGCGGCACGACAAAATCACGTCGGTCTTTGTCTTTTCGGTTCAGTTCTTCATAAGATTTGTTGAAAGCCTCACCAATTTGCCGTTGAACGGTCTGCCAGTCGTCAGGAGGCGGGCCGACCACGACCAGCGGCCGGCGATCGGGCGTCAACAGAACCAGCGTTTTGTACTGCTGTGCCGTTTTCAGCGATTCCAACCGGCCCTGTATAGCCTTCATCGTATCAGCAGCGCGACCGTTTTCCCGCTTTTTGATGTCTTCGATGAAGTTGGAACTGGTCAACGTCAAAAAAGTGGAATGCTCGCGTTCGGCAAGCCAGCCTTCCAATTGCCTGGCCCTGACTTCGGCAGACATTTCCAGTTCGGAAAAAGCTTTTTTCTCGATCTGGGGTGTCAACATTTCCAGCACGACGAAACTGGTGACCGGAACGATCGGGGTCACACCCAGAAAAATCAGCATGATCCGGTAAACACCTGAACGGAAACCGGACCGTCTGGCAAACGCCGTGTCAGGACCGTCCCGCTTTTCGGCAGTCCTCAA
>DBGFLV010000079.1:0-3219 GCA_048528425.1 Oxalobacter sp.
GGTCGCGAAAACGACCCCGGGGTCATTCTTCAGGCTCATCTGGATATGGTGTGCCAGAAAAACGAATCGGTCAGTCACGACTTTACATGCGATCCCATCCGCCCTACCGTACAGGACAACCTAGTTCTGGCCAAAGACACGACACTGGGCGCCGATGACGGTATCGGTGTCGCCCTGATTCTGGCCATACTCGAAGACGACAGTCTGCTTCACGGTCCGCTGGAAGCGCTTTTGACTGTCGATGAAGAAGAAGGAATGGGAGGGGCCAACCTGCTGGAAACCGGACTGTTGAAGGGAAGCATCCTCCTCAATTTGGACAGCGAAACCTGGGGAGATTTTTGTATCGGTTGTGCTGGAGGAATGGATGTTTCAGTTCAGCATCCCGGCCACCCGGAAACCTTTCCGGCAGCCTGGCAAGCCGTCAGAATCGACGTCACCGGATTGCGTGGCGGTCATTCTGGTATCAATATCCACGAAGGTCGTGGCAACGCCATCAAAATCCTTGCCCGCATCCTTTGTTCTCTGGAAAACCGTTTTCCACTGTGCCTGTCCTCTTTTATCGGTGGTACTGCCCGTAACGCCCTGCCCCGAGAAGCGTCCGCCGTCATCGGTATACAACCCCAGAGCATGGCTTCCTTAAACGGGTTGCTCCAGCAATGGCAAAGTCTGATCCGGAAAGAGCTTGCCAGTGCCGATGAACCGGTTCGGATCAACTGGTCACCTGCCGCAGCCGACCGGATCATGTCTTCTTCCGATCAGCGGACATGGCTGCGCTCACTGCATGCCGCTCCCCACGGGGTCTGGCGAACAAGCGTATCTGCTCCCTGTTCTCCGGAAACGTCGTGCAACCTCGGCACCGTCAGTTTGCAGCCAGACGAATCGGCGTGTACCTTGATGGTCCGTTCAACACTGGACAGCGCCTGCAACGCCCTGGCCGAAGAAATAGTCAGTCTTTTCTCCCTGTCCGGCCTCTCTGCCAAAAAAGAAAACGCCTATCCGGGCTGGGCGCCTGACCCGGCTTCGCCATTGTTGGCCTTGTCCCGGCACGTCTACCGGCAGACATTCGGGGCTGAACCCGCTACCCACATCATTCACGCCGGACTGGAATGCGGTATCCTGAAATCGAAATACCCTCAACTTGACCTGCTTTCCTTTGGACCGACTATTCACAGTCCGCATGCACCCGGCGAGTCAGTTGAAATTGACACCGTTGAAAAAACCTGGCAATTGTTGAAGGCATTGTTAAACGCCATCCGATAAAGATGGCGGTGATAAAGCAGTTCACGCCAGCCTGTCACCGAAAACAAACGATTTAACCGAAAGCGAGCACTTTGCCATTTCAGCCTTTTCTCCACCGCCTTTAGCACGACCGGTATTCAAACCGATATGTGACGACAGTATGCCCTGTTATCGGATCAAAATCGGCTCCACGAGCGGGGTAGTCACCCCCGTTGCCTTTCAAGCAACGCTTCATAAAAAGCGATCTCATTGTCCCAGAGTTTTGTTCTGTCTGTCCGGCCGTTTTCGAAAGCGGCTACGCAATCGGGTAACACCTGCAGGGATAAATAACGGATTCCGGCCGTTTTTTCGACCTCCAGCCACGCATCAGGATCATTTCCGTACCATCCGATAGCGTTGCCTCCTTCCAGTAACGTTAAAACATCCTTGGCCAGATTGGCCGGGTTATCGTACACATGACAGAAGTCGTCACCATCGTCCGCTACCTGCAATTGCAGATAACCGCTTTTATAAAAGATGACGTGCGCGTCCACTCAATCACTCCTGATTTTCTATCCCGACAGACGAACCCTTCCGGAAAAGTGCTCTTGACGAATCCGTGCTAGCGATCCGGATAAAAAAACTGCCCACTTTTTTACCGGCCGCCATGGCGGAGACAGTTGGGACAATCTCTTCGACCGCCATTGCACACTCCGAAAAGAAGACATTATTTTCTATCATAACCGAAAACCGGCACCAGCAATCCGTGAATCTCTTCCCAACCGCCAGACCCGTCCGAGAGCAAACTGCTCCACAAAAACGCACACCTTCCATCAAAGAAAAACTCAATGCTTCTTGTGCCCGGTTGTTTTTCTTTTTTGCTGACGACATCTCTGGCAGTCTACCTCGCCTGTGAGATCACTTAAAGCGTCTTTTTTATTTAATTAATCGGAAACTGGCAAAACGCAATCACGACAAAAATCGAGCCGATAAACATCAGGGCGTTGATCACTTCCGAAACAGCCTCTCTCATTTGCCTCCTCCTTATACTGTTTATAAATACAGTATAACAGACTGTATTTATAAACAGTGTTTTCTTCACGCAACATGAAAGCGGATATTTTCCGAATACCGGTTTGCAAAGCGGGAAAAGGCAGCAAAAGAGAGACGAAAGCCGGCAGAACGAGACACGCCCTCATAAAAAAATCTCCCGCTCGATCGAAACGGGAGAGTGTTGAGAAACCGAAAAGACGGTCAATCGTTGTTGATATCGAGAAGACCGGAATAACTGATGAAAGCCTTGTCGCCCCGGTAAAGAGGTAACGGTTTTTCGCCTTCTTTTAGTGGTGTGTCACGGTCCTGGTTTTCATTGGCGAAGCTGACGTAGGCGAAATTGCCTTTCACGCCTTTCGACGCGTAAGCGGCATCAATTTCGTGGATGTTGTCCGGAATTTTCGCTTCCTCAGGATACCGGACGGCTTGCACGACAATCCATTGCGGCGTATCACCGCCCAGCCATATCGAAGGTTGCAATTCGGGATTGCTGTGCCAGCCAATAACCTGTTCGCCACTTTGCATCAGATGCTGACGAACGACCTGAACGGCAAAATCGTGTAACTCCCAATCGGTCATTTCAATTTTTTCGTCAGTGACCCAATCCGGAGGATTGACCGGCTTGCGGTCTTTTTGAGACAAGAGACCCCAACCCTTTTCGGCTGGAATCCAGTGACCGAATGCGAATCGCATTGGCATAATACAGGCGTGCCCGTTACATTTTTCCGCAATCTTTACCAGATCTTCTTCACTTCCCGGCACTTTCAGTTTGCCGTCCACATCCTCGATCCGAATGAAAAACAGCTGGTTCCCCAGGCGAAAAGAAAGATGTTCCATAATCGGTTCATCCAGATGGGCACGAATCCAGACCGGTCCTTCCTCGACCTGATTCTGCAAGTGGCGGCCTGCCGCGTGCCAGCACTGAATGAAATCATCCGTCAAACTAGC
>DBGFLV010000080.1:0-3073 GCA_048528425.1 Oxalobacter sp.
CCCATTTCATGGTTGAAAACAGAAATAATGGTAACAGAAGACGGACACAGGTATGCTGTTTGCGATTTCTTTTTCCACACGCCGGAATGATTTTCAGGCCGGCAAGGAAAAGCGAACAGCCAGACGTTATTTCAGCACTTCTGTGCAATGATCAATGATGTCTCCGGTTTCGTTGTCGTTGATGGCTGTAAAGAGCGTACCGTTCTGGCCTTTTGTCCACCAGACCAGACCGCCACCGACGTAACGGGCACCGCTTGCAGAGATCGCGATGTGCATTGGAACCGTTTGTTGCTGATACGTGACTTCAGCGGTTTCATCAGTAGGATAGGTCACGATAATCCGGTTTCCGCTGTCGCACTGATAACTCACCGCGTTCGGGGGAAGCGGCATCAAATTTTGGTTGAGGTCGTTGCTGTCGGGCGTGGTGCAGGCGGCCAATGGCAAGGCCAATAAAAGAAAAAGACGTTTCATCATCGTTCTCCGGTCGATTGATCAGTAAGAGAAAATACAGGGAATTTTTACCATGATACACAGCTTACCGGCATGTCGATTTGCAGTAAACGGGATATCAGATGCGAAATCGTGTCGGCATCACCTGACGTAAAAGCCAGGTGTCGGCAATCCGGCGCACTTTTGCTGCGGTTCAGTTCATAGATGTCGAGCAAATGTTTCAGTTGCCGGGCGACGGCGTAACCCGTGTCGATAATGTTGAGTGCCGGGTGACCGGCCTCTTGCGCCACCTTTTCAATAACGTGCCGGATAAAAGGGTAGTGAGTACATCCCAACACTACCGTGTCGGCCTTTTGCTCGAGAATGGGAGAAAGGTATTGCCGCACCAGACCGTAAATCGGTTCGGAATCCAGCTCGTCGCGTTCGATCAGGTCGGCCATGCCCGGACAGGGTTGCATAACGAAGCGAACACCGGTCCGGTCGTTCAAGAGCTGATGAAGCAAATGAAATTTGTTGCTGGCGAGCGTTCTTTCTGTGGCCATTACGCCCACGGTACCGGTAATCGTTTTGGCGGCGGCCGGTTTCAGACCCGGTTCGACGCCGACGATCGGCAAATCTGCGTATTCGTCACGAAGCAGGTGAATAGCGGTGGCGGTTGCTGTGTTGCAGGCTACGACCAGGGCTTTGATGTCGCGCTTTAACAGAAAGTCGGTGATTTTGAACGAACGTTCGACCACGAATTCTTCAGGCTTGTCTCCGTAGGGAGCGTGACCCGAATCGGCGAAATAAATCAGGTTTTCATCCGGCAATTGCGTACGGACATGTCTCAAAACGGACAGGCCGCCTATGCCGGAATCGAAGATGCCAATCGGACCGGAGGGTAAAAACATGATCAGGCTTTCAAGAGATCGTGCATTCAACCCGGCGTTTTCTGGGTTTTGGGGTCGTTGAAACGAACGATTTCCGTGGCCCATTTAGCGGGCCCTGTCGTGTGGAGCGATGTCCCGCGAGAATCGACAGCGACTGTGACGGGCATGTCTTTCACCTCGAATTCATAAATGGCTTCCATTCCCAAATCGGCAAAGGCGATCACTTTCGCCTCTTTGATCGCTTTGGAAACGAGGAAAGCGGCTCCCCCGACAGCAATCATGTAGGCAGACTGGTGTTTTTTGATGGCTTCGATGGCGGCTGGCCCTCGTTCCGCTTTGCCGATCATCGCAATGAGACCGGTTTGGCCCAACATCATGTCAGTGAACTTGTCCATACGTGTCGACGTGGTGGGACCGGCCGGCCCTACCACCTCGTCTCGCACGGGATCGACCGGGCCGACATAATAAATGACGCGGTTGGTGAAATCGACGGGCAGTTTTTCGCCCTTTGCCAACATGTCGGCAATCCGTTTGTGTGCAGCGTCCCGGCCGGTCAACATTTTGCCGTTCAAAAGCAGGGTTTGGCCCGGTTTCCAGGAAGCGACTTCTTCTTTGGTCAGCGTGTCGAGATTAACACGCGTCGACTTTTCAAGGTCGGGATGCCAGCTGACCGACGGCCAGTCGGAAAGAGAGGGCGGTTCTAGATAAACGGGGCCGGAACCGTCCAAAACAAAGTGAGCGTGTCGTATTGCGGCACAATTCGGGATGATGGCGACCGGTTTAGAAGCGGCATGGGTCGGGTACATCTTGATTTTGACATCCAGTACCGTGGTCAGACCGCCGATCCCTTGGGCACCAATACCCAAGGCATTGATACGATCGTACAGTTCCACTCTCAATTCTTCCAGTTTGTTTTGCGGACCGCGTCGTTTCAGTTCGGCCATGTCGATGGTTTCCATAGCGGCTTCTTTTGCCATCAGCACGGCTTTTTCGGCCGTACCGCCGATTCCAATTCCCAGGATGCCTGGCGGACACCAGCCTGCCCCCATGTGTCTGACCGTTTCAACTACGTAATCCACGACAGAATCCGAGGGATTCAACATTTTCAGCGACGATTTGTTTTCCGAACCGCCGCCTTTGGCACCGACTGTCACTTCGACTGTATTGCCGGGAACGACATCCATCGAGATAACCGCCGGCGTATTGTCCCGGGTGTTTTTTCGTTCGAACTGTGGATCATTGACGACCGAGGCGCGCAGTTTATTGTCGGGAAAGGTGTAGGCACGCCTGACGCCTTCATGGACGGCATCGTGAAGACTGCCAGTGAACCCTTCCCATTTGACGTCCATTCCGATTTTCAGAAAGACATTGACGATCCCGGTGTCCTGGCAAATGGGACGTTTGCCTTCCGCACACAAGCGGGAGTTGGTCAGAATCTGTTCAATGGCGTCTTTTGCCGCCGGACTTTGTTCCATTTCATACGCTGCCGCCAACTGTTTTATATAGTCGACAGGGTGGTAATAACTGATGAACTGGAGGGCTGCGGCAACGGATTCGATCAAGTCTTCTTGCTGGATAGTGGTCATAGGCGTGTCGGATTGAGTTCGGGAAACAGTGTAATGCCCTGTTTGTAAACAGACCGGCTTATTTTAAGCCTTCTTTTTGCCGATGCGAACGAAATAAAAGCATCGGTGTCGACAAATAAACGAAAAGCCATTTGACGAAAGCAATAAGTTGAGATATTGTGCGTTTCT
>DBGFLV010000081.1:0-3820 GCA_048528425.1 Oxalobacter sp.
CGGACTTTATTCTTCCCTTCATCAAGGAAACACTCGACTATGAAAAACTTTTCGGCCGAAAAGCAAAAACGGTGTTTGAAATCGGTTTCGGGATGGGTGAAACCACTGCAGCCATCGCCGAAAACCGGCCGGAAGTGAATTTCATCGGCGTAGAAGTCCACACACCCGGTGTAGGGAGTTTGTTGAAACTGATCGGTGAAAAGAAACTGTCTAATATCCGGCTCATCCAACACGACGCTGTCGAAGTGCTCGAGCACATGATCCCGGAAAATTCGCTGGACGGAGTCCATATTTTCTTTCCCGATCCCTGGCACAAGGCGCGGCATCACAAGCGCCGTTTGATCCAATCCGGTTTCATCCGCTTTTTGACGACCCGGCTGGTCGCCGACGGCTATCTGCATTGTGCCACCGATTGGCAACCTTACGCCGAACAAATGCTGGAAGTGTTAAGTGCCGAAGCCTCCTTGCGTAACACGGCAAGTAATTACGCTGAAAGACCCGATTACCGTCCCGTTACCAAATTCGAGAAGCGGGGAATCAGATTGGGCCATGGCGTCTGGGATTTGATTTTCCGCAAACGCCACAGCACGTAATAAAGGTTGTTCTTGCTTTTACATCACCTGAAGGACGATCTTGCCGAAATGGGTGTTTGACTGCATGAGTTTCTGGGCCTGCATCGCGTCAGCCAGCGGGAAAACCCGATAAATGACCGGCTTGATTTTTCCTTCGTCAATCAATGGCCAGACTCGTTTTCTCAGGTTTTTCGCGATTTCCGCTTTGAATTCATTGGAACGGGGACGTAACGTGGAACCCGTCACCGTTAACTGGCGATGAACGATCTGCGCCAAGTCAACTGTACCCTGCCTCCCCCCCAGATAAGCGATCAGGACAAGCCTGCCTTCATCGGCCAAACAGTCGATTTCCTTGTCCAAAACAGCCGCTCCGATCATGTCCAGAATGACGTCAACCCCTTTGCCTCCTGTCGCTTCCTTGATGTATTCCGCAAAATTTTCAGTCGTGGAATTGATGCAACGTTCCGCCCCCAACTTTTCACAGGCCCGGCATTTGTCTTCCGTTCTCGCCGTGGCGAAAACGCGGTGGCCCATCGCATTCGCCATCTGGATGGCCGTCACACC
The DNA here is from genome assembly GCA_048528425.1 of Oxalobacter sp. GTDB lineage: Bacteria > Pseudomonadota > Gammaproteobacteria > Burkholderiales > Burkholderiaceae_D > Oxalobacter. Next base: position 1,137 of record DBGFLV010000081.1, read on the forward strand.
GATACCGGAAGCACCGGCCTGCACGAGCAGACTTTCCTTTCCTTTCAACCGGCCGAAATCGTAGACGTTACTCCAGACCGTAAAACAGGTTTCGGGAAGGGAAGCTGCCTCAATCGGTGTCAACCCGCGGGGAATCGGCAGGCAAAGCCGCGTACAAGCCGTACAGTATTCGGCATACCCCCCGCCCTGTACCAGGGCGCAGACTCGGTCGCCGATGTCAAAACCGCTGGAGGCCACGTCGCCGTCGACGATTTCCCCGGCAATTTCCAGTCCCGGAATGTCGGAAGCGCCTTCAGGTACCACATAACGGCCGATCCGTTGCAACACGTCAGGCCGGTTGATACCGGCAGCGTGAACCTTGATCAGCACTTCACCTTTTCGGGCCACCGGAATCGGCCGTTCGGTCAGTTGCAGGTAACCGGCAGACCCCTTGTTGATAATTTCAATCGCTTTCATATGTCAATTCCCCCTGCGGGATGTGGTTAAAAGGGAACGATTTGTTGAAGTCAACCGCATAACCGGATCGGTCACGCGATCTATCGCCGTCATGATAAAGCCGGCTCTTCAAGAAAGGTTCTTTTTAAATCAGTCAAACGGCAAACTATCCGGAACCGGACGCTAGATGTCGTTTCAAATCAAACAAAAATCCCCCCGGTTTGGCGGGAGGATTTTTCTCCTTACCGAACCGATCCTTTTGACCGGTTACCGGAACATTTTATTCCGCCGGAGTCGGATTTTCTTCAACAGTCACCGCCTTCATGGACAATTTGATACGACCGCGTTCGTCCGTTTCCAGCACTTTGACGCGAATTGTCTGGCCTTCTTCCAGATAATCGGACACGGCATTGACTCGCTCACTCGCAATCTGGCTGATGTGCAACAATCCGTCCTTGCCTGGCAGTATCTGCACAATAGCGCCGAAATCGAGCAATTTCAAGACAGTACCGTCATAGTTTTTGCCGACTTCAACCGACGCCGTCAATTCTTCAATACGCCGCTTGGCTTCCTGTCCGGCAGCCGCATCGACCGAAGCAATGGTGACGACACCGTCGTCACTGATATCGACCTGGGCACCTGTTTCTTCGGTCAACGCACGAATGACAGCCCCTCCCTTGCCGATCACGTCACGGATTTTTTCCGGATTGATGCGCATGGTGATCAGACGCGGTGCGAAATCGGACAATTCGGTCTTGACCTCTGGCATGGCTTCCTGCATTTTGCCGAGAATATGGATACGGCCTTCCCTGGCCTGTGCCAGGGCAACCTGCATAATCTCCTTGGTAATCCCCTGAATCTTGATATCCATTTGCAAGGCCGTGACGCCGTTGGCAGTACCGGCCACCTTGAAATCCATATCGCCCAGATGGTCTTCATCGCCCAAAATATCGGTCAGGACAGCGAATTTGTTGCCTTCCTTGATCAATCCCATCGCAATACCGGCGACATGGTTTTTAACAGGGACACCGGCATCCATCAATGCCAGAGAACCGCCGCAGACAGAAGCCATCGACGAGGAACCGTTGGATTCCATGATTTCAGAAACCAGCCGAATGGAATAACTGAATTCTTCCTGTGAAGGCAGACAAGCGACCAGGGCTCGTTTTGCCAGACGGCCGTGACCGATTTCACGCCGCTTCGGTGTACCGACCCGCCCGGTTTCACCCGTTGCGAAAGGAGGCATATTGTAGTGCATCATAAAGGCATCACTGTATTCTCCCATCAGTCCGTCGATTTTCTGGTTGTCGCGAGACGTGCCCAGTGTGGCCACGACCAGCGCCTGGGTTTCACCCCGGGTGAACAGGGCGGAGCCGTGCGTTCTCGGCAACACACCTGTGCGAATCGTAATCGGACGAACCGTACGCGTGTCGCGTCCGTCGATGCGGGGTTCACCGTCCAGAATCTGTGAACGGACGATTTTGGCTTCAAGATCGAACAGAACATTGCCGACTTCAACCGGATCCGGAGCGGCTTCGCCCCGGGTTTCGGCTTCGGCAGCTAAAGTCTGGTTGACCTTGTCATAAATGTGACGCAGTTCGGTTGAACGGGCCTGCTTGCGACGAATCTGGTAAGCCTTGCGCAATTCGGGTTCCGCAATGCGGGCAACTGCCGCGATCAATTCTTCGTTTTTTGCCGGAGGGGCCCAATCGATTTCCGGTTTACCACCGTCGCGAACCAGTTCGTCAATCGCGTCGATGACCACTTTCATCTGTTCGTGCCCGAAGACAACGGCACCCAACATTATATCTTCCGGCAATTCTTGCGCTTCGGATTCGACCATCAAGACAGCCTGTTCCGTGCCGGCCACTACCAGGTCCAGTTTGGACAGTTCCAGCTGGGAAGCCGTCGGATTCAATACGTATTGTCCGTCAATGTATCCGACACGCGCGGCACCGATGGGCCCGTTGAAAGGAATACCGGAAACACACAGGGCAGCAGAAGCCGCGATCATAGAGGGAATGTCCGGATCAATTTCGGGATTGACAGACAAGACGTGAATAATGACTTGTACCTCGTTGAAATACCCGTCCGGAAACAACGGACGAATAGGCCGGTCGATCAACCGGGAAGTTAAGGTTTCCTTTTCAGAAGGGCGACCTTCGCGCTTGAAGAAACTGCCGGGAATACGACCGGCTGCATAGCTTTTTTCAATGTAGTCTACTGTCAGAGGGAAAAAATCCTGACCC
>DBGFLV010000082.1:0-7118 GCA_048528425.1 Oxalobacter sp.
AATTTGACGACAGGCGGACACATTGGAAAGGATGCGGGTTCTTTTCCCATCGTCAGAGCACTGGATGATTTGACGTTTGACATCAGACCCGGTGACCGGATCGGACTCGTCGGCCATAACGGATCGGGCAAGACGACGCTTTTACGTGTGTTGGCCGGTATTTATCATCCCGTGAGCGGTACACTGGATGTTTCCGGGAAAATCGCTTCCCTGCTGGACGTATCGATGGGGCTGGATCCCGATGCGACCGGTTTCGAAAACATTTATTTGCGCAGCATTATCGAGGGTCTTACGCCAAAGCAGGCCAAAAGCAAGATTGATGAAATCGCGGATTTCAGCGAGCTAGAGGCTTACCTGAATCTTCCGGTTCGTACTTATTCAAGCGGAATGATACTGCGTCTCGCGTTTTCCATTTCTACCAGCGTCGATGCCGACATTTTGATTATGGACGAGTGGTTAAGTGTCGGGGACGCCAATTTCAACGCCAAAGCGGCCAAACGGCTGGACGATCTGGTTGACAAGGCGTCCATACTGGTTCTGGCTTCGCACGATCCTACCCTGATTGCAAGAGTTTGTAACAAGTGTTTTCACATGGAACACGGAAAAATAGTCGATTTCCAGGATTTGCCGGAAAAAGAGGCAGTGGTCGAGACGTAACATTTTTCTCCGCAAGCGGATTTTTCCTGAAGCGCGGCCTTTAGGCGGGCTCGACAGGAAAACTGTTTTCAGGAACAATAAGACGGCATCCACGACATGGTTTTACTCTGTACAGGGACAACTGTTACCGGCTCAGGTTGTGACCGGTGAAAGCTGTTCCAACCTGGTGTGGAAGAACTTGTTTAAATCAATCGGCACGAATCAATGGATATCAGTTCAGTCAGCGAGTATTTGCAGGCAAGGCAGCCTTTCCGGTTCTTCAAGGGAATGTTCAGTGCTTTCGTCGCTTATCCATTGGCGGAACGTTTGGAAAAACGGAACGTTTCAGAAAAGCTTGCGGAATTGCGCCGGCATTACCGTTTACCCTTTGAAAAAAGGCTGGCGATTGCCCGCGATCGACTGGCCGATACCTTGCTGTTTGCACAACACCACGTGCCTTACTATCAGGACCTTTTTCGTCAAAAGGCTTTCGATCCCGACAGAGTGAGAAAAGACACGGGTTACTTGAATGAGTTGCCTTTTCTTGACAAGGACATTATTCGGGAGCAGGGACCTCGTCTGCTGTCACGCCCACTGGCCGGAGAAAAGTATCATCCCTGCAAAACCGGGGGTTCTACCGGTTTGTCCTGTGTCATCTATTATGATCAGACAGGAGCGGATTATTCTTCGGCGGTAACCTTGTACGCCCGCGAGAGAGTAGGAAGTTACAAGTATCGTCCTCAACTGCATTTCGCTTGTCGTTTTCCCGATACGGCCGAACCGACTTTTTTTTCATGGACGCGGGAAGATTTCAAGTGCTTGGCCATGAACCGGAGCAATATTTTTTTCGACCGGGTTGACGATACCGGTCTTGAACGGATGTGGCGGATTTTGAAACGTCGTCTTCCCTATCTGATTCACGAACACCCTTCCACGATTTACGCTCTGGCCTGTTATGTCGAAAAACAGTACGGCACGGGGAAGGCGTTTGACATTTTCGAGTCCAGCGGTGAGTTGCTGGAGCCGTATAGTCGTGAAACGATAGAGCGTGTTTTGCAGTGTCGGGTCATCAACCGATACGGTCTCGCGGAACTGGGGGTCATGGCTTATGAGGTCGATGGGAAGGCAGGCGGACTGCAGGTTTTCGATTCGGAAGGCTGGCCTGAAAACCGGATTTCGGATTCCGGTGTTCATGAGCTGGTTTTCACCGGTTTCAGAAACAGGCTGATGCCGTTGATCCGCTACGTCACGGGTGACATTGCACGGGTTGAAGAGAAAGAAAATGGATTTTTTCTGACCGATGTGGTCGGACGCATTCATGATGTAATCCCCATCAATGGAGTGAATTACCCGACACATCACGTCATGGATATGCTGGATCACCGGGTTGGCGGCATCCAGGAATTTCAGGTGGATTTACGCCAGAATCCACCTGTCATGAGAATTGTCCCCGAACCGGGAGCCGACACCGGCGAGATAAGCGGTAAAATTAATCAGTACTGGCCCCATGCTTTCCGAATTGAATTCGTGAATCACGACGGGATGATCCGGGTAGGACATCGGGCTAAATTCCGACATGTGGTGACGAAATGATGGTTTTTTTGACTCCTCAAAACCCGAAAAATCCGGCCGCTCCTTTTGTTCTGGCTGCCCTGAAGCGGTCGGTATCGAATCGGGTTCGAAAGATTGCACCTGTCGCACTGGACAGTTGCCGCGAAAATCTGGCAGTGGCTGTTTCACCGGACGAATCGCTGGGTAAGACCTTATTGAACTGGCTAGGGCGGGGGAAGCGGAAACTGGTTTTGTTCGGTAAGTTGCCGGCTACGTTACAAGCGTATCTCGACATGAAAGTCGGCGTCTGGCCCGATCGTCCCGATCAATGGGCGAAAAGCCAACCGGCGCCGACTTATCGCTCTGCACAAAGTCAAGGAGAAATTCATTACCGGTCTTCCGTAGAGCGGCTGGGTTTGGCTGCTTTTCGACGACCGCTGGAGCGTTTCGATTTTACAGACGAGTGGAATAATCTTGGCTATGGGGCGATCCGTACAGACGGTTCTGTCTGGTCTTTAGCCATGCCGCTCCACGCTCCCTTGAAAAACCAGCTTGCCTTTCTTGACGTGAACGGTCAGTCGGCCGCTACTTATGTCGCGCTGTTTGATGGGGACGACACGGCTGTTTTGTGGGTCAACCGGGAGGCCGGGCTGATTGATTCGTTCGAATGGCGTCTGGTAGAACATTTTCTGGCCCATTATCGGCATGACGAGTGTGATTGCTGTCCGGTGATTTCCGAGATCCCGTACGGTTATGACTCCGCTGTCACGATGCGTCTGGACTGCGATGAAGACATCGAAGCGGCCTCAAGTCTGAAACAGGTTTATCGTCAGATGAACGTGCCTTTTTCATTGGCGATACATACCACGCATCTGGCTGATTCCCGACATCACGCCATTTTGAGGGAACTGGCTGCTGAGGACGGTGGTATCTTGTCTCACACCGCGACACACGCTCCCAACTGGGGAGGCCGTTACGAGAGTGCCCTACAGGAAGCGCGGGATTCGAAGGCGGCCATTGAGCGCGTTATTGACAGGCCCGTACAGTATGTCGTTTCTCCGTTTCATCAGACGCCGGCTTACGCATTGGATGCGCTGGTAGATTCAGGATATACCGGTTGTATTGGCGGGATTATCCGAAATGATCCCGAATTTCTTTTTGCCAGAGGCGGTTGTGTCGCTTTCCAACCGGAAGGATTCGTCGGACACAGTCAGCAGTGTATGCTGCATGGGGACTGCATGCTGGACACAGACGACCCTCTGGCCGTTTATAAACAAGCTTATGATCAGGCACACGCTTCCAGAACGTTTTTCGGTTATCTGGATCACCCTTTTTCCGCACGCTATCAGTATGGATGGAAAGACGAAGACAGCCGGATAAAGGCGCATCAACACTTCATCGGTTACATTCGTGAAAAGGCTGAAAACCCGGTTTTCATGAATGAAGAACAGGCGATGGCTTTTTTGCTGATGAAGTCGCAAGCCCGGTTACATTGCACTTCGGACGGTCTGGAACTGACGGTTCCGTATGAAAAACCGGCCGCGATAGATCGGTTCAGTCTCGCCGTTGAATATAAAGGAAGTGTTTTCGACCTTTCCCGAGAGTGTGTCTCATGAAAGTGATGGTTGTCGTCGGTACACGTCCCGAGGTCATCAAGATGGCTCCGGTTGTCGCCCGGTTGCAGGAACAAGTGGAAACCGTGGTGTGCGCGACGGGGCAACACCAGGAAATGCTGACGCAGGCGCTGCACACTTTTCACCTTGTACCGCATTACCGGTTGAATGCGATGCAGCCGGGCCAATCGCTGAACCGGCTGGCATCGCGCCTGATGGGTGACATTGACCAGGTGCTGGATCAGGAAAAGCCCGATTGGGTGTTGGTACAAGGCGACACGACTACGGCGCTGTGTGGTGCGCTGGCCGCTTTTCACAAGCAGGTTCCGGTTGGGCATGTCGAAGCCGGTCTTAGAACCGGTAAACTGGACAGTCCTTTTCCCGAAGAAGCAAACCGGTTAATGATTGCACGGATTGCTACGCGGCATTTCGCGCCAACCCGGACAGCCGCGGAAAATCTGCTGGCCGAAGGAATCGAAAAGAGCCGTGTTGTCGTCACCGGCAATACGGTGGTGGACGCTATTGCGCTGGCAACTTTGCAATGGAAAGAAGGCAGACCGCCTCATTTACCCGAAGCGATTCAAAAAGCGGTCAGTGACAAGCCCGTTGTTCTGGTAACGTGCCACCGGCGTGAAAATTTTGGTGAAGTGATGGAAGGCATCTGTCACATGCTGAAGCGATTGTGCAGTCGCTACCGACAGTTTCAGTGGATTTTTCCTGTCCATTTTAATCCGCAGGTGCGTGAACCTGTCAGACGCATTCTGGGGCACGTCGACAACATAAGCCTGATCGACCCAGTGGATTATCACACCAATTTGTATTTGATGAGCAAAAGCACACTGGTAGTCAGTGATTCCGGCGGGATACAAGAAGAAACACCGACTTTTTTTACACCGATTGTTGTGATGCGGGAACACACGGAACGGGCAGAAGGGATTGCTGCCGGTTTTGCTACCCTGGCCGGACAAGAGGCGGCCGGCATCGAGCAGGCTGTTTCGCTGTGGTTGGATTCTCCCGAGCGGTTGGCATCGTTGAAACAGGTTTCCAATCCCTACGGTGATGGAAAAGCCGCCCTGCGGATCGTAAACAGTCTGTGCGGTCGTGAAGTGGATGTCTTCCATGGATGAAAAAACGCATGTGCAGGAAGGCAAATATTGCATTCTTTTTTCGACCGCAGACTGGCATACGCCTTATTGGACGAACAAGCAATACACAGCCCAACTTCTGGGGCAACGGGGCTGGAAAGTACTTTACATCGAGAGTATCGGTTTGCGCGCTCCCAAGGTAGGCAGCGGAACGGACTGGAAACGGTTGTGGCAACGCCTCAAAAGCGGCTTGCGAACGGGCCTGCTGGGTGCGCCTCAAGTCGATGAAAATGTCTGGTGCTGTTCGCCACTGGTGATTCCTTTCCGGCAAAATTCGCCAGTGGTCAAAAACATAAACCAGCGTCTTTTGCGCTGGAACATCCATCGTTTTCTAAAGAGGAAAACGTCCGAACATGTCCTTGTGTGGACCTATCATCCATATATGCTGGAGGCGATTGAAGACCTGGCTGTTGGAGCACTGGTCTATCATTGCGTGGATGATCTGGCACAGGTACCGGGAATTGACGCTGACGCATTCAATGCACAGGAAATCAGACTGTTGCGACAGTGCAACACTGTTTTCGTGACGGCACCGGCATTGCTGGAGAAGTGCAAGCCATTTAATGAGAACACGTACTATTTCTCTAATGTCGTCGATGAGAAGCATTTCGGTAAAGCATTGGAGGGAACGGAACTGCCGGCAGAAGTGGCTGCCATTCCTGAACCCCGGATTGTCTATCACGGTGTGTTATCGGATTTCAAAATCGACTTTTCACTATTACTGGAACTCGCCAGGCTAAGACCGGACTGGCAGCTGGTGTTGATCGGCACGGAACGGGAGGGACAGTCCAATCCGCTTGTTTCGCGGTTGAGAAATTTGCCTAATGTTCATTTTTTGGGGTATTGTTCTCCCGATGAGTTGCCCTATTATTTGCGAGGGATGCGGGTCGGTTTGTTGCCTTCACTCATCAACGCTTATACGCGCGGTATGTTCCCCATGAAATTTTATGAATATCTGGCTGCTGGTTTGCCGGTGGCTAGTACACCGCTGGATTTTACCAAGGAGTCTTTGCGTTTTCTGGAGACGGGTGATGGACCCAAAAGTTTTTTGGAAGCGGTTCAGAAACAGTTGGCAAGAGGAAAATTGAGCAATACCGAAATTAAGGAAGGCGTGGGCGATCAAACGTGGCAGAAAAGAATGGACAGAATGCTGGGTATTGTTTTTACGGAAAAATCCGAAAAAATAATAAACAAGTAAAGATGGTAGTCAGTGAAAATGAATGAATTGGTTTCGGGAAAACGGTAAAATTCGTACCTTATCGTTGCTGCGTTGAATAGAAAAAATGGTAAACAACTTGAAAGCGTTCAATAAATAATTTTATCGGTTGAAATGGTCAACCATTTCAACCGATAAGAAGAAGACATGAACGTGGTTGTCAAAATCAATTAGAACATGTCATCTTGGGAAAGCCACGCTGATGGAAGCGGAACATACGAAAGAACCGAAAGAGAAGGATTCAGAAACGGTACATGAGTTGGTGCGATTGCCTAGTGAACCCGGATTTACCAGGTCGGTTTATTTGCTTCGCCACGGATGGGCTGTTTCTAATGAGAAGCGTTTGATTAACGGTACGCCGGAGCATTCATTGACGGAGAAAGGCAGACGTCAGGTCAGGGCAGCGAGGAAATTGATAAAACTTTACGATCTGTCTTTTACTCACTGTTTTGTTTCTCACTGGAAGCGGGCAAGAGAAACAGCGGCTCTTTTTTTACCGGACCAGAATTTTGTTGTAGATCGCCGTTTGGGCGAAACTGAGCCCGGAAAGGCAGCCTTGATGAATTTTACCGAATTTGTAGCTCGCTATCCAAACTTTTTTCCCATCGATCCCGACCAGCCTTTTCCAGGAGGAGAAACACATCGTCAACACTTTACTCGTGCTGTCGACTGGTTTCGTGAAGTGACTTCGACGACAGAAGAAGGATCACAAATTCTTGCTGTCTGTCATACGGGCACAATCAGCTGTCTTTTACAACATGTCTGTAAAATGGGAATGGCTGGTTTTCCTGTGTTTGTCCCTCAACACGCTTCATTGACTAAATTAGTACAGGTTAGTAACGAACTATGGAAAATAGCTTATTTTTCTGTAGCGATACCGGAAAAAACGGCATCGAAGAATGGAGCGATATAAAGAGAAAACATGAGAAGAACAGGTAAACTCGATAATGCGATCCA
>DBGFLV010000083.1:0-8457 GCA_048528425.1 Oxalobacter sp.
AGAAAAAGAAGAAGCTGAATCGCTGGCGGCCGCCATTCCGGATTCATTCGTTTTACCCCGGTTGTCGATAACGGATGCCGTCATTCTGACAGGAAACGCCTGTTTCATTGTCGGCGTCGATACCGGTCTTGCCCATCTTGCCGCCGCCTTCGACAAACCTACTGTCCAGATCTACTGCAATATACCGCGATGGCGAACGTGCGCTGACTGGTCGGATAACATCATCAGCCTCGGTGGTGAACAACAGATTCCTTCCCTGAAAGAGGTTGAAGAAGCCATCCGGAAGCTGACGAGCAAACTACCCCGATCGCTTCAATAACCGGACAAAACCGATGCAGCGCAACGGCTGGTACCGTCTGTGGTTTAGTCCGGGTATTGTTTGTCTGTCGCAGCGGGGGACGACGGGTTTTTATTGTCGTTTTTCGGAGCGGACAACGTAGAAAGCTGCTGCAATTCGCGATCGCTGATGTACTCGAACACTTTCACGACCTTTTGCACGCCGCTGACGCCACTGGCGACCTGAGCGGCGCGATTGCCTTCCTGTTCGGTAACGCGCCCCATCAAATAAACGATTCCGCGTTCCGTTACCGTTTTCAGGGAATTGGAAAACAAGTCTTTGGCGTCGATAAAACTGGCAGTCACTTTACCGGTAATCAACGAATCGTTTGAGCGGGAAGTAAAACTCGAGGGTGAAGCAATGGCCAGTTCATTGACAACGGATTCGACGTTCTCGATCTGGGCAATAGCGTTCCCAGCCGCCTGTTTCATCGCTTCGTTCGGCACCTCGCCCGTCAAGAGGGCCTTGCGGTTAAAACTGGTTACATTCACGTGTCCCTTGTCACCCACCAGATTCGAGACACGTGACTCTCCTTTCAAAACGATAATCCTGTCTTCCGTTTGCGCTCCCAGTGTTCGGCGATCCGTCGCCGCCAGCGAGCCGCTGACAGCACCACTGGCCATCATGACCGGTACACAGGCGGATAACGAACACAACACGGCGCTGCCCAGCACCAGTGTGGCCAGCCGGTACGTCCAGCGCTTTCCTGTAGAACTTTTATTCTTCATTGACGTCTTCTCCAAATAAAGCTGCGTCAATTCCATCGCAAAGACAGTGGATGACCAGCAAATGAACTTCCTGAATGCGTGCCGTTCTTTCGTGCGGCACACAGATGTGAACGTCTGTTTTGCCCAGTATCTGTCCGATAGCGCCCCCTCCCTTGCCCGTCAAGGCCACTACATTCATTTCCCTTTCATGAGCGGCTTCGATAGCGGCGATCACATTGGCTGAATGACCGGAAGTCGAAATGGCCAGCAGTACGTCGCCTGGTTGCCCGAAAGCCTGAACCTGCTTGGCGAAAACGTCCTGATAACTGTAATCGTTACCAACCGCCGTCAAAATTGACGTATCGGTTGTCAGCGCCAGGGCCGGCAAAGGCAGCCTTTCTTTTTCAAATCGTCCCACCAGTTCGGCAGCGAAATGCTGGCAATCCGCAGCCGACCCACCATTACCGCATGCCAGAATCTTGTTTCCCTGCGTCAACACGGCAAACATCATATCGGTAGCCGTCGCAATCGGTTCAGCCAACGTTTCCGCAGCCCGGCTCTTCAACTCGGCACTTTCGGTGAAATGCTCCAGAATTCTTTGATTTCCCATTTCTCTTTACGTGAAAATGAATTATGCGGCTTCAATAACGTTTTTCAGCCACTGGCACCGATCCCCTTCAAATGCGACGACGTCAAACCGACACGGCGGAACCGGCCGACGATTCAGCAGGTAAAACCGGGCCGTTGCCACCATTTTCGTCTGTTTGTGAACAGAAACGCTGGCCAATGCACCACCGAAAACGCGATTTTTCCGTTTTCGGACTTCGACAAAAACCAGGGCGTTTCCATCCCGCATGATCAAGTCGATCTCACCGAACCGGCAACGGAAGTTTCTTTCTTCTAAAACGAGTCCTTTTTCGTTCAAAAAAGATAACGCTTTTTCTTCCGCTTTATAACCGACACGTTGTTTTTCGGTCAGCATTTTAAGTGACAGAGCCAAGGGAGATGCCTTCATTAACTATTCGTTACAAACCCGACAAAAAACAAGTCCTTGTGTTTGACGAAAGCCTCCTGCACAATCATGGATCAGACCGTCTTGCGATCCCTACACGAAAAGGAGCCTGCATTGTCGCTACCGTCGTCAACGCCATCACCGTCACGTCAACATGTCCCGGAATCGACATTATATGTGATCGGCACGCCGATCGGTAACCTGAGTGACATTACGCTCAGAGCGTTGCACATTCTGGAAATGGCCGACATCGTCGCTTGTGAGGACACTCGTGTCACTCAAACCCTACTGGAGGCTTATGGGCTTTCGAAAGAACTGGTTTCCGCCCATCAGCATAACGAACGGGAAGCGGCCGACAAACTGATTGCCTTTCTCCGGCAGGGAAAACGGGTCGCGCTGGTATCCGACGCCGGTACCCCTGCCGTTTCCGATCCAGGGGCGAAGATCGTTGATGCCATCCGAAAAGCCGGTTTGAACGTGGTTCCCGTTCCCGGCCCTTCGGCTGCGATCACGGCATTCTCGGCCAGCGGGCTATTAAGCGAACATTTCCTGTTCATCGGTTTTTTGCCCGTCAAGTCGGAAAAATGCCGTACTCTGCTGCAAACGCTGAAAGACGTCCGCTCAGCCCTGATCATTTATGAAGCACCACATCGCATAGAAGAGACTCTTTTAAGACTGGCCGACGTTTTTGAACCGACCCGACAAATCGTCATCGCCCGGGAACTGACCAAACTGTTTGAAGAGATTCACCGCTGCCCTCTTTCCGAAGCAACCGAATGGATTAATGCCAATCCCAACCGGTCAAAAGGCGAATTCGTTTTGCTGATTGAAGGAGCCTCCCATCAAAAAGAGGAAGCTGATCAGGAAACCCGACGCATTTTGTCCATTCTCTTAGACGAGATGCCAGTCAGTGCCGCTGCTGCTGCGGCAGCGAAAATCACGGGACACCGCAAAAACAAGCTGTACGAAATGGCCCTGCAATTGAAAAACGCTTCCGACGATTGACAAACCGGCATCGGACGCGGTGACGAAACCGATCAGACGCACAAGGCACCGTTCCCTTTCCTCAGGAACACCCGATCCGGAGCCCGACAGGGCGACTCTGGCAAGCAGTGATGCAAAAGTCGTTTCGTCCGGCCAAATCCGGATGCGACGGAGACGTAAAAAATCTTCTTTACTGCAAGTGTGTCCGACTGCTTGCAGTGGTATCAGCGTTGCACCGTTCCGGTTTAGTGAACAGGTTTTTCCAAGCCGTCTGACGAGAAACGCTCTGTATCCGTCACCTATCCCCGCTGTGCACAGCGGCTTTCCTTAGTCGTCACTTTCCCGAAAACGGCCATGAACCCGAACGATCCGATATACTTGACTTATTGCAGGCCTACAGAAAAAAGGAGATCCGCATGCAGATCAGCGAAATCGAACTCGTTTATTTCAGCGCAACGGGAACGACCCGAAAAATCATCGAAACCATCGGGACGGCATGGCCGATCCGGAAGAACGATCACAACCTGTTGCTTCATCCGTTTCGGGAAGATGTCGTCATTCCCAAAGACCACGCCACCGTAGTCGCCATGCCGGTTTACAACGGCAGATTGCCCGCTTACGGTACGCAAAACCTGACGCATCTGAAAGGAAACGGTACACCCGCTGTCGCCGTTGTGGTATACGGTAATCGGGAATACGACGACGCCTTGCTGGAACTGAAAACGATTCTCGAGACAAACGGATTCATCGTGGTGGGAGCGGCTGCTTTCGTCGCACGTCATTCCATTTTTCCTCAGGTCGCAACAGACCGGCCGGACGACAGCGACTTGTCCGTCATCCGGGAGTTCACTCGACAGTGTCAGAAAAAGCTGGATACGCTCTCCACACTCGAAGACGCTGCTCCTCTCCGGGTCAAAGGTCGTTTTCCGTATAAAGAAGCCCGTTCCGTACCGATGAAACCGTCGTCAGGTGAGGACTGTAGTCTTTGCGGTACATGCGCAAGCATCTGCCCGGTACAAGCCATTCAGGTGTCAGACGTCGAAACCAGAACTGATGAAACCCTCTGCATCTCCTGCGGCGCTTGCATTTCGGCCTGTCCCAGTGAATCGAGACAATACCGCGGCACCGATTACGAAAAGTTCAAAGCGAAATTTATCGAACGGTTCAGCCTCAGAAAAGAACCGGAACTCTTCCTTTAAACACCCTGAACAAAAGCCAGGAGAGTCCGGTTTTTTGACTAGATTTCAACCCGGGCGCCCAGTTCGATGACCCGGTTTGCCGGAATCTGGTAGTAGTCGGCAGCACTGCGGGCATTGCGTGAAATCCAGATAAACAGGTGTTCGCGCCATTTGACCATACCCGATTTCGGCGAAGGAATCAGCGTTTGCCGCGAAACGAAAAACGATGTCGACATCATGTCGAAGCTGTAACCGTATTCCTGGCACAACTCGAGCACTTTGGGGATATCGGGTTCGTTCTTGAAACCGTAATGGACATCAATCTGGTAACACTGATGTCCCAATTCATGAATGTCGACTCGCTCCCAGCGAGGTACCCAAGGTACTTCATTAGTGTGGATCGTCAGGAAAAACACCCTTTCGTGAAGCACCTTGTTGTGGGAAAGGTTATGAAGAAGCGCCTGCGGAACACCGTCGTTTTCCCCGCGGAGGAAAACGGCTGTTCCCTTGACCCGTTGCGGCGGCGAAAAGAAAAGCGACTGCAAAAAGGAGTCCAGTGGAATAGCGTGCCTTTTCTGGCTTTCCCCCACCAGTTTCCTGCCCCGTCTCCACGTCAGCATAGTGATGTAAAGCAGAACGCCCAATGCCAGCGGGAACCAGCCTCCACTGACGATTTTCAGTACGTTCGACGAAAAAAGGAAGATGTCGATAACGAAAAAACACGCGGCTATTGCCAAAGACGCGAAAAGATTCAATTTCCAGTGATAGTACATCACGAAAAACAGCAAAACCGTTGTAATCGTCATGGTGCCTGTCACAGCGATACCGTAAGCACCGGCCAGATTGTCCGATGAACCGAAACCGACGATGGCCAGCAACACGGCCGTCATCTGAAGCCAGTTTACGGTGGGGATATAGACCTGACCGATTTCAGAAGCGGAAGTGTGTACGATTTTCATCCGGGGTAAAAGCCCCAAACCGATGGCCTGGCGCGTGATGGAAAACGCTCCCGAAATAGTGGCTTGCGATGCGACGATAACGGCAATCGTGGAAATGAAGACCAGAGGATAAATGCTCCATGAACCCAGCTGCTGGAAAAAGGGATTGGAAATGGCGGCCGGGTTGGAAAGCAACAATCCTCCCTGTCCCAGATAATTTAATGACAGAGCGGGAAAAATCAGCATAAACCAAGCCCGCCTGATTGGACCGGAACCGAAGTGCCCCATGTCGGCATACAGGGCCTCGGCACCGGTAAACGCCAAAACAATGGCTCCCAAGGCTACAAACGCAATCGTGGCATTGTCGTGAACAAACCGCCAGGCGTTTAACGGATTCAACGCCACCAGGATCTGGGGAGCCTCGACAATGTTGACGATACCCATTGCCGCCAGCGCCAGAAACCAGATGATCATGACCGGACCGACCCAGCGGCCGATACCTGCCGTACCCGTCGACTGGATAGCGTAAAGCACGACCAATATCGCAATGGCAATGGGAACGATGTACGGTTTGAAAAACGGGGTCGCCACTTCCAGCCCTTCCGTTGCCGACAGCACCGAAATGGCCGGTGTGATAACGCTGTCCCCATAAAACAGCGCGGCGCCGAAAACACCCAGCATCAACAACGGAAAGTGCCATTTGGATCGGTCGGGCAAGGCATTGTGCGCCAGCGCGACCAGCGCCAGGATACCGCCTTCACCCCGGTTATCCGCTTTCAGCATCATGTAGACATACTTCAGGCCGACAACTACAATCAATCCCCAGATAATCAGCGAGATGACTCCGATAATGTTTTCTGGAATCAAGGCAAGTCCGTGCTCTTCAATGAACACCGCTTTCATCGTGTAAAGCGGGCTGGTTCCAATATCACCGTAAACGATGCCGATCGCGGCAATCGTCATTGCAGCCATGCCATGTTTTACCGGTTTTATCGCCAATTCCTTACCCATTCGTCGTTGTAACGTTCGAACAATAGGATAAACTTGCTCGAAAAGCAAATAAATATGCCTCATTTTTATTCAAATTGGGCATAATTGACCGAATCTGTTTTACGTTAAATCTTTTTCGCCCGATTTGCGGAAGTTTTTTCGCCATGCTATTTTCAAACTGACCTGACAAGAGAACCACTTCATCTTTTCTTTTTCCTTATCGACTGACCATCATGGCTCAATACGTTTTCACGATGAACCGTGTCGGCAAGATCGTTCCGCCGAAACGACACATACTGAAAGACATTTCGCTGTCTTTTTTCCCAGGCGCCAAAATCGGTGTTCTCGGCCTGAACGGTTCGGGCAAATCGACTCTCCTGAAAATCATGGCAGGATTGGACAATGACATCCAGGGGGAAGCCGTTCCCATGCGAGACCTTAAAATCGGTTACATGCCGCAGGAACCCGAACTCGACCCGGAGCAAACCGTACGTGAAGCAGTCGAATCCGGGTTGGGCGAAGTGATCGAAGCCCGAAACAAACTGGAGGCTGTTTACGCCGCCTACGCCGAACCGGATGCCGACTTCGATGCCCTGGCAACAGAACAGGCTCGGCTTGAAGCCGTCATTGCAGCAGCTGACGGATCCAGAACGGATCAACAAATGGAAATAGCGGCCGATGCACTCCGGTTGCCGCCCTGGGAAGCCAAAATCAAGCTCTTGTCCGGAGGAGAAAAAAGACGCGTCGCACTCTGCCGACTTCTGCTTTCCAAACCGGACATGTTGTTGCTGGATGAACCCACGAACCACCTCGATGCGGAATCGGTAGAATGGTTGGAACAGTTTTTACACCGGTTCCCCGGTACTGTCGTGGCAATCACCCATGACCGCTATTTTCTGGACAATGCTGCCGAGTGGATACTCGAACTGGATCGGGGAGAGGGTATTCCCTGGAAAGGCAATTACAGTTCGTGGCTGGATCAAAAAAACCTGCGTTTAAAACAGGAAGAACAGAAGGAATCGGCCCGTCAGAAAACCGTCGCCAGAGAATTGGAGTGGGTCAGACAAAACCCTAAGGGACGTCAGGCTAAAAGCAAGGCCCGGCTGGCCCGGTTCAATGAATTGTCCGAATACGATTACCAAAAGCGTAACGAAACGCAGGAAATTTTCATTCCGGTTGCCGAACGGCTCGGCAACGACGTCATCGAATTTCGCCACGTCAGCAAGGGTTTTGGCGATCGTTTGTTGATCGAAAACCTGAGTTTTATCGTACCGGCCGGTGCAATTGTCGGTGTCATCGGACCGAACGGAGCCGGCAAGTCCACTCTGTTCAACATGATTGCCGGTAAAGAACAACCCGATCAGGGAGAAATCCTGATCGGGAAAACGGTTCGTCTCTCACTCGTCGACCAGTCGAGAGAAGCGCTCGACAACGACAAAACCGTATTCGAAGACATCAGTAACGGCACCGATCTGATCACGGTGGGGCGCTTTGAAATGCAGGCCCGTGCGTACCTAGGCCGCTTCAACTTCAAAGGAAGCGACCAGCAAAAAAAGGTGGGCAATCTTTCCGGTGGCGAGCGGGGCCGTCTTCATCTGGCGAAAACGTTGATGAGAGGGGGGAATGTCTTGCTCCTGGATGAACCATCCAACGACCTCGATGTCGAAACGCTGAGAGCACTGGAAGACGCTCTTTTGGAATTTGCCGGGAGCGTCATCGTCATTTCACACGACCGCTGGTTTCTCGACCGTATCGCCACTCACATCCTGGCGTTCGAAGGAGATTCCCGGGTTACTTTTTTCGAGGGCAACTACCAGGAGTATGAAGCCGATAAACGCAAACGGCTGGGCGAAGAGGGTGCCAAACCCCGGCGGCTACGTTACAAACCGGTGACACGTTAATTTTAAACAACTGAAATTTGTAAAAGTTTTCTTTTGCGGACAAACGGTGCATTACAATACAAGATTGACTTCATTTACCAACACGACTGTGTCCGACATCGTTGAAATTCGTGATTTGCATTTCCGATATGCGGAAAGGGAAATCCTCTCCGGTATCAACATGGCCTTTCCGCGCGGCAAGGTAATCGCCATCATGGGAGGCTCCGGCTCGGGGAAAACCACCATCCTCCGACTGATCGGTGGTCAGCTGATCCCGCAACAGGGAGACGTCGTCATTGACGGAGAAATCATCAACAAGATGGATACAACAGCTCTGTACCGGCTCCGCCGGAAAATGGGGATGCTGTTCCAGTACGGCGCACTCTTTACCGACCTGTCCGTATTTGAAAACGTGGCTTTTCCGCTCCGGG
>DBGFLV010000084.1:0-6850 GCA_048528425.1 Oxalobacter sp.
AGCAAATCCGATGTGGTAGTACCGTTTGAGGATAAGATTTTCTCCGGTAGCGTCCAACGAGGCATTGAACTCGGGATACTTCTTCAAGGCGGCAACACACGCCTTGATCACGAAAGCCAGAACGGTCAATTTGACGCCTTCATCACGATATTTTTCATTGGTTGACTTTCTGAACGCTTCCAGCTCGGTGACGTCGGCCTGTTCATATTGGGTGACGTGGGGAATCATGACCCAGTTACGGTGTAAATTTGGACCACTGATTTTCTTGATACGCGACAATGGAACGGTGTCGGTCTCGCCGTATTGGCTGAAATCGAGTGACGGCCAGGGCGGAAAATTCATGACACTGTCGAAGCGGTTGGGAGAGCCATGCCGATTGAGAAGCGCTTTGACAGTGGCTTGCACGTCTTCTTTCAAAATCCGGTTTTTCGGCCCGGAACCAGTCACGTGTCGCAAATCAAGGCCCAGCTCACGCGCGTATTTTCTTACCGAAGGCGAGGCGTGCGGAACAGCGTAATCATTAGGATGATCGGCAAAACGGTCACTTGCCGTGTAAAAAGACGGCCCGGCATCCAAAGACGGAGCCGCTTTTTCAGCGGTCGGCGGTCTCACTCCGGTTACCGGGCTGTCTGTCGCTGCCGGAATCCGGCTTTGGGCGGGCGGTTCCGTGACGTCAGCGACTTCCTCCGGGAGCGCCGAATCCGCCTGCACCGTTTCTCCCACTTCCAGCAAAAGCAGTACGGATCCCTCGGAGACTTTGTCCCCCAGCACGACTTTCATTTCCTTCACTTTCCCCGACTGCGGTGACGGGATTTCCATGCTCGCCTTATCCGACTCCACCAGCACCAGCGACTGATCCTTGGCGATGGTTTCCCCTTCTTTCACCATCAGCTCGATAACTTCCACGTCCCTGAAGTCACCCATGTCCGGCACTTTCACTTCCACTGTTTTCATCTTTTCATCCTTTCCGGTACACGGTCTAGAAATATGACGCGACCCGATCGGATCGGTTTTTCGGGTCGTTACATCACCTCACACATCAACCGGATTCGGTTTGTTCCGGTCGATTGCGTATTTTTCGATTGCTTTCGAGACAGTTTCCGCCGGGATTTCCCCATCGCGGGCCAGGGCTTCCAGTGCGGCGAGCGTGACGTAATAACGGTCTATTTCGAAAAAACGGCGCAAGTTGGCCCGGGTGTCGGAACGGCCGAAGCCATCCGTTCCCAACACGGTGTAAGACCGTCCTTCCGGAATGTAGGCCCGGATCTGTTCGGCGAAAAGCCGAACATAATCCGTCGAAGCGATGACGGGTCCTTTCGTCTCTTCCAGGCATTGGGTCGCATACGGCACTCTTGGTGTTTCTCCCGGATGCATTCTATTCCACCGTTCGACATCGTTCCCGTCACGGGCAACCAGTGTGAAGGACGTTACCGACCAGATATCCGCGGCAACTTGCCAATCGTTTTTCAAAAGATCGACGGCCGAAAGCATCTCGTGCGTAATCGTTCCCGAACCCAGAAGCTGGACACGGCGAGGAAGTTCTTTTTCCCCCGCCGCCAGCAAATACATCCCTTTCAAGATGCCTTCTTCCTGGCCCGGTTTCAAACCCGGCTGGGGATAGGATTCATTCATGACAGAAATATAGTAAAAGACGTCTTTCTGTTCTTCGACCATCCGCCGTGCCCCTTCGTAGATGATGACAGCCACTTCATGGGCAAAACCGGGGTCATAAGGCAAGCAAGTAGGGATCATGGCTGCCATGACGTGGTTCTGGCCGTCTTCATGCTGCAAACCTTCGCCATTCAACGTCGTCCGTCCCGCCGTGCCGCCGATCAGAAAACCCCGCGCCATCATGTCGGCCGCTGCCCACATCAGATCGCCCGTTCGCTGGAAACCGAACATTGAGTAATAGGTATAGAAAGGCAACATGATCCGGTTGCTGGTCGAATAACAGGTCGCTGCGGCAATCCATGAACAAAGGCCTCCCGCCTCGGTAATGCCTTCCTGAAGAATCTGGCCGGACTTGTCCTCACGGTAATACATGACTTCATTGGCGTCGACCGGTTCGTAGAGCTGGCCTTTCGGATTGTAAATGCCGATCTGACGGAAAAGCCCCTCCATACCGAAAGTGCGCGATTCGTCCACCATAATAGGAACGATCCGTCTGCCGATATCCTGTGACCGCAACAGAATGCCCAGTACCCGCACGTAAGCCTGAGTCGTTGAAATCGCACGGCCCGGATGGGTGGGTTCCAGTACCGGGGCGAAAGCCGACAGGGGCGGAACGGACAGGTGTTCGTCGGCCTTCCGGCGTCGCTGCGGCAGGTAACCTCCCAGCGCTTTCCGGCATTCCCGCAAGTAAACCATTTCCGGCGCGTCTTCGGGCGGTTTGTAAAAAGGGACTTCATCCAGTTGATCGTCCGGAATCGGAACCCCCGCCCGATCACGCAATAAACGGATAGTTTTGTCGTCCAGTTTCTTGACCTGATGGGCGATGTTCAACGCTTCGCCTGCGTCACCCATACCGTAACCCTTGACCGTCTGGCAAAGAATGACAGTTGGTTCTCCCGTGTGATCCTGCGCTGC
This sequence comes from Oxalobacter sp., assembly GCA_048528425.1. Taxonomy (GTDB): domain Bacteria; phylum Pseudomonadota; class Gammaproteobacteria; order Burkholderiales; family Burkholderiaceae_D; genus Oxalobacter. The sequence continues at coordinate 2,587 of DBGFLV010000084.1, forward strand.
CTTGAAAGCAGCATAGACTTTCTGGGGATCGTGTCCTCCGCGTGACAAACGCCAGAGTTCGTCGTCCGACATGTTTTCCACCATCTTCAACAGGCGTGGGTCTTTTCCGAAAAAATGCTGCCGGACATACGCGCCGTCACGGGCCTTGTAACTCTGGTATTCACCGTCCACCGTTTCCATCATGACTTTTTTCAGGATGTTTTCGCTGTCCCGAGCCAACAGTTCGTCCCAGTCCGAACCCCAGATGACCTTGATGACGTTCCACCCGGCACCACGAAAGTCGGCTTCCAGCTCCTGAATGATTTTGCCGTTGCCGCGAACCGGTCCGTCCAGTCGCTGGAGATTGCAATTAATCACCATGATCAGGTTGTCCAACGATTCGCGCGACGCCAAACCGATAGCGCCCTTCGATTCGGGTTCATCCATTTCTCCGTCGCCGCAGAACACCCAGACTTTTCGTCCGTTGGTATCGGCAATCCCCCGTGCCTGCAAGTATTTCAGAAAGCGGGCCTGATAGATTGCCATAATGGGGCCCAGACCCATTGAGACGGTGGGAAATTGCCAGAAATCCGGCATCAGTTTAGGATGAGGATAAGAAGACAGGCCGTGCCCGTTTACCTCACGGCGGAAATTTTCCAGTTGCGCTTCGGAAAGACGTCCTTCGATAAAAGCACGCGCGTAAATTCCCGGAGAGGAATGGCCTTGAAAATAAACGAGATCGCCCCCGAAGGTTTCGGTAGGCGCACGCCAGAAATGGTTGAATCCTGTTCCGAACATCGTCGCCAGCGAAGTGAATGACGCGATATGTCCCCCCAGATTGTCGCCATGCTTGTTGGCCCGGACAACCATCGCCATGGCATTCCAGCGCATCCAGGCCCGAAGCCGCGCTTCATAAGCCCGGTTGCCGGGCGAGCGCTGTTCCAGTTCGGGAGGTATGGTGTTGACATAAGCCGTATTGCTGGAAAAGGGAAGATTGACACCTTTTTGTCTTGCGACATCAGCCATTCTTTCCATCAGATAGTGAGCCCGTTGCGGTCCCTCGTTTTCGATGACCGAATGAAGGGCATCGAGCCATTCGGACGTTTCCCGTTCGTCCGGATCGTGGTAGTGAACGGAAATGTCATCTTGCGGATTCGCCATAAACCCCTCCCGAATAGACTGCAAAACGGTCTAACTGCCGAAAGACACCCTAGAAAAGATAATAAACCATAAAAAGGCCCTTTATCTGTTCGATCGCAGAGAAAAAGTGATCGCTCACATCGGGCCGGACAAAAAATCGACCGGCTCTTCATAAAACGCCTTTTTTCGTGTAACTTATCAGGTTTACTTGTCTTTACACACCGAAAACGGACAAGACGTATCCTCGTATAATGCTTTTTTAACGGTTTTTTTATTCCTCAAAACAACATGACTGCCCAAATTATCAATGGAAACGAGCTGGCCCAGGAAATCCGCAAGGACATTGCCGAACGCGCGGCCAAACTGACTGCCGCAGGAGAAACGCCGGGACTGGCTGTTATTCTGGTCGGCGACAGTCCGGCCTCCATGGTGTACGTGCTGAACAAGGAACGCGCTTGCAAGGCAAACGGTATCCGCTCCATTCTCGAAAAATACGATGCCGACTTTACTGAAGCCGAACTCTTGGAACGGATTCGGGTTTTGAACAGCGATCCGGCCGTTCATGGCATTCTGGTTCAGTTGCCGCTGCCGGAGCACATCGATCCCCGTAAAGTCATCGAAGCAATCGACCCGGAGAAAGACATGGACTGTTTCAGTGTGGTCAACACCGGCCTTTTAATGACGGGACAACCGAAAATCAAGCCGTGCACGCCGTACGGAGTCATGAAAATGCTGGAATCCATCCATTATCCGATCCGTGGCGCGCATGCCGTGATCGTTGGCGCTTCCAACATCGTCGGCAAACCGATGTCCATGCTGCTTTTGCAAGCCGGTGCGACCATCACCATTTGCAATTCCAAAACGCGCGATCTGGGTTACCATACCCGGCTGGCCGATATTCTGATCGCTGCCACGGGTAAAAGGAACATTATCACCGCAGACATGATCAAACCGGGAGCCGTCGTTATCGATGTCGGTGTCGAACGGGATGAAAACGGCAAGCTCTGGAGCGATGTGGACTTTCCCCACGCTAAAGAAGTCGCCGGTTATATTTCACCGGTACCAGGAGGAGTCGGCCCCATGACCATCACGATGCTTTTGGCTAACACCATCGAAGCGGCTGAAAGAAGGTTGCAAGCCAAAAACCGGTAACCACCGGACTGGTCAAAAAGGTACGCAACCGGCGTACCTTTTTCATTTGAACTGTCACTGTCCGAAAGGAGATGCGATGAATAACCCGCTGTTGAACTTCGAAGGTCTGCCCCGTTTCGACGAAATTCGTCCGGAACACGTTACTCCTGCTATCGACACACTGCTCGCGCGCTGCCGATCGGTCGTCAGGGAACTGGAAGCACCGATGGAAGAAGTCACCTGGGCCGATTTCATCACGCCTTTGGACGATTGTACCGAGCAACTGAGCCGTGCCTGGGGTATCGTCGGACACTTGAGCGCTGTTGTGGACACAACGGCACTGCGCGCTGTCTACAATGAAAACATTCCCAAAATCACGGAATTCTGGACATCTCTCTCACAAAATCCGGCCCTGTTCGACAAATATAAAGCGATCAGAAATGCCCCGTCTTTCAAGTCGTTAGATCCTGCACGCCGCCGGGTCATCGAAAATGCACTGCGAGACTTTCGTCTCGGCGGTGCGGATTTGCCGGAAGATAAAAAGAAACGATTTGCCGCGATACAGGAAAAGTCGGCTTCCCTGTCCACCCGTTTTTCCGAAAACGTGCTGGACGCCACCAATGCGTTTGAACTACTCGTTTCCGACGAAACCGAACTGAAGGGTTTGCCGGACGACATCCTTCATGCTGCCCGTGAAGCAGCCCGGGCCGAAAACAAGACGGGTTATAAATTCACGCTGCATTTCCCGTCTTTTTATCCTGTCATGCAATATGCGGAAAACCGCGAGATCCGTGAAAAAATGTACCGGGCCAATGCGACGCGGGCTTCCGAACTCGGGGCCAATCCCGACTGGGACAACACCGGCAACATCAATGAACTGTTGCGGCTGCGGAAAGAAGAAGCGGCTCTTCTGGGCTACCGCCATTTCGCCGACGTATCCTTGGTTTCTAAAATGGCGAGAACGCCGGAAGAAGTCATCGCTTTTCTGGAAGATCTGGCCAAACGAGCCCGTCCGTTTGCAGAGAAAGATCTGGACGAACTGAAGCGTTTTGCCCGCGAGGAACTGGGCATTGATGAACTGGAAGCCTGGGACATGGCTTATGTTTCCGAAAAGCTGCGCCAGAAACAGTATGCGTTTTCGGAAAACGAGGTGAAACAGTATTTCCCTGAACCGAATGTGCTCGAAGGCCTCTTCAGACTGGTACAGACACTGTATTCGGTCATGATTTCTCCCGACGTGGCACCGGTCTGGCACCCTGACGTCAAATTCTTCCGTATCGAAAAAGACGGCGAACTGATCGGCCAGTTTTACATGGACTTGTACGCCCGCCCGGGCAAGCGGGGAGGTGCCTGGATGGACGACGCCCGCAGCCGTCGCGTGCTGGAAAACGGTATCCAGACACCGGTCGCTTACCTGACCTGCAATTTTTCTTCGCCGGTTGAAAAAGACGGCGTTCGGCAACCAGCCCTTTTCACGCATGACGAAGTCATAACCTTGTTCCACGAATTCGGTCACGGCTTGCACCACTTGTTGACAAAAGTCGGCGAATTGGGCGTATCGGGCATTTCCGGCGTGGAATGGGACGCAGTCGAACTGCCGTCGCAGTTTATGGAAAATTTTTGCTGGGAATGGGACGTCATCCGACACATGACTTCGCATGTGGACACGAAACAACCCTTGCCGAAAGATTTGTTCGATAAAATGGTTGCCGCCAAAAACTTCCAGTCCGGTCTTCAAATGCTGCGCCAGGTCGAATTTTCACTGGCCGACATGCACTTGCATCTCGATTACGATCCCGACGGGACGAAAACAGTACAGGACGTCTTGGACGACATCCGGAAAAAATATGCCGTCGTCGTTCCTCCGGCGTTTAACCGTTTCCTGCAATCGTTTTCGCACATCTTCGCCGGTGGATACGCTGCTGGTTACTACAGTTACAAATGGGCGGAAGTCCTGTCGGCTGACGTGTACAGTGCTTTCGAAGAATCGCTGGCTGACGGCAACGACTTGATT
>DBGFLV010000085.1:0-5936 GCA_048528425.1 Oxalobacter sp.
CGACGAATTTGGTTACCCCTTTGTAAAGAAACGGGCCGGTATCGTTTGTTACCGGAAGAGATCCCTGTTTCAACCGGTTTGCATTCCGGCCCAGTCAAGCGAATGGGCTGACAGTTTGCCCTTGTCTGAAAAAACGTTGGGGCTACCGGTTGTGGAAGAAACGTTTGTGCATGAATCCGGCCTTTCACGGCAAAAGGAAAGGGCGGTTTCTGACAAGGACAGCCAGAGCGAAACTTATGTTTTCGACTCTTTTTTGGCCGGTTTGGGCGCCAGCCAGATCGAGAAAGCCGACAAAACAAGGCAGATACTGACGACTAGCATGATCTGGTTGGTCGCAAGCATGGCGCTCTGGTTGGTGACGACGTTGTTGATCATGGCCCGTGCCGTTTCGGTCGAGATACCGGCGTCGGTCAGTTGCCGCAAGTAGTCTCCGGAGCGGTCGATCAGACCCGCCAGTTCGGCATGGTTGTAGTTGATTTTGTCTTCCCATGATGTGTTGACCAGTGAGGTGGCGAAAGCACCGGAGAGCGTTCTCAAAAAGGTCATGAGGCCTGCCGCAGAAGCCGTTTCACTTTCGTCAACGTTCATCAGTGCCAATCCGATCAGGGGAACAAAAAAGAAAGGGCTGCCGAACCCCATCAGCAAGATGGGAAGCGCAATCCACCAATAGGAAGCGTCCGTGTTTAAAAAACATCGTGCAAGCGTAATCAATCCCAGCCAGACGAGTCCACCGAATATGAGTCTTCTCGGATCGGTTTTCCGTGCCCAGATGGCTGCGAGCGGAGCGGCCAGAAAAGCGGTGACGCCGCTCCAGGCCGTGGTTTCACCCGACCAGGTAGGTGTGTAACCCATGAAGTTTTGGAGCCAGAGTGGTGTGATGACGTTGGCAGCGAAATAGCCGCCAAAAGCCAGACTGATGGTAAACACGCAAATGGAATAGCCTCGGTGCCTGAAGACGGACAGATTGACGATGGGATGTTTTTCACCCAGTTCCCAGATCATGAAGGCAGCAAAACCGATAACTGCGATAATGGCCAGCGCGACGATGATGCTGGATGAAAACCAGTCAAGGTCTTTACCTTCGTCCAACATAAGTTGGAGCGCGCCGACCCAGACGACCAGCAGGACGAGCCCGACGACGTCAATGGGCGACTTCACGAGTCCGCGTTCGAACCGTTTCAGCAGTTGCCAGGCCAGATAACTGCAAATGAGCGCAATGGGGACATTGATGAAGAAAATCCACGACCAGTTGTAATTGTCGCAAATCCAGCCCCCCAGAATCGGCCCGATAACGGGTGCGGTCAAGGTCGTCATGGCCCACAATCCATTGGCGGCCATCGCTTTTTCACGAGGAAAGATGCGGAGTAAAAGCGTTTGCGTCAACGGCATCATAGGGCCGCCTGACAAGCCCTGAAGGACACGCGCGACGACGAGGAAACTGAGTGAATGAGCAAAGCCGCACAGGGCCGAACAGATACCGAAACAGGCCATTGCGGTACAGAATACCCGCACGGCACCGAACCGGGCCGCCAGCCAACCGGTCAGCGGTACCGTGATGGCTTCGGCGACGGCGTAAGACGTGATGACCCAGGTGCCCTGGCTGGTGGTAACGCCGAGATTACCGGCAATGCTGGAGACGGAAACATTGGCGATCGTCATGTCGAGCACGGCGATGAAGTTCGCACACGAGAGCAAAATAGCTGAGAACCACAGCATGTTGCCCTTCAACGGCTGGTTGAACTCAGTGTTCAAGGCCGACAGGGCAGGGGATTCGGTCGCAGTGGCCATAATCAGTGAGCTGCCTGGTCACGGGTGTCGATCGTGACGGTCATGGAAAGGCCGACCTGCAACGGGTTGGCTTTTAATTCGTCGGGCTCCAGCCGGATGCGTACCGGCAAGCGCTGGACGACCTTGATCCAGTTACCGGTTGCGTTTTGCGCCGGGATCAGCGCAAAGGCGGAACCCGTGCCGCCGGAAAAACCTTCGACGACGCCATGATAGATCACCGATTTGCCGTACAGGTCGGAATAAATTTCCGCTTGTTGACCGGTGCGCACTTTTTCAAGCTGGCCTTCCTTGAAATTGGCGTCGACGTGCATGTCTTGTACAGGGACGACGACCAGAAGCGGTGCGCCTTCCGCTACCCGTTGCCCGACCTGTACAGTTCGTTTGGCGACGGTACCGTCGACAGGAGAACGGATGACGGTGCGCGACAGATCGACTCTGGCCTGGTCGATCCGGGCGTTGGCCTGGGCAATAGCGGCTTTGGAAGCGGCGATAGCGGCCTGACTCGAGGCATGAGCGTTTTGTGTTTTGGTCAGTTCGTCTCCAGACACGGCGCCCGAAGCGATCAGGGCATTGCGGCGCTTCAAGTCGATGACAGCACGTTGGTAATCCGATTCGGCTGACGCCAGTTCGGCTTCGGCATGGGCTGCATCGGCTTCGGCCCGTTGCAGGGAGAGGCGCGTGTCTGTGTCGTCGATGACGACCAACACGTCGCCTTTTTTAACCGGCTGGGTATCGACGACACGGACTTCCTTGACGATACCGGCGACGGAAGGGGTCACCTGAGCCACTTCGGTGGCGGTGTAGGCGTTGTCCGTCGAAACAAAGTGCGAGGCGTAAAAGTACCAGTAAAGGCCGTAGGCGACGGCACCCGCCACGACGATGGCCCCTAGCATCTTGAGACGTTTCATTCGGGATGAATCCGTTTTTTTGACGGCTTTCGGGGTGGTTTGCGAATTGTCGGAATCCATGTGTGCTGTCCTTCGGTTTTTCCTGCCTGAGCGGTTGCCGTTTCATCGGATCGGGTTAACCGGCAAAACCGTATCCGTTTAGGGAAGTGTGTCCCGGGTGAGGATTGTTTCTAAACTGTACTGTGCGGTATATTTTATAAACTTATTGCCCATTGGAAAAGCCATGAGATGAAAAAGAGAACGGAAGCGAAAAGGGAAGCCATTCTGGAAGCTGCGTCGGCCGTATTTCGCGAGGTCGGGTTCCACAAGGCGTCCATGAATGCCATTGCGGCCCGTCTTGGCGGATCGAAAATGACGCTTTACAGTTATTTTCCTTCGAAAGAAGCCATTTTTCTGGAAGTGGTGCGTCGTGTTTCCGACAGCAAGAATCGGCAATTGACGTCGTTTTTAGGCGAAGCACCTTCGGCGATGACGGAAATTAGCCGGAAAATGGCCAATGCCGCTTTCGGCGCGTTAAAGCATCCGATTTCCAACATCGAAGCGACGCTGCGCGGTTTTGGAGAGAAGTACCTTACTTTCGTCTATTCACCAGAGATTCTGTCGATCCGTCGTGTCTTGTTTGCCGAATCGGCTCGTTCAGAAACCGGACGATTCTATTATGAAAATGGCCCGAAAAAAACGACCCAACTGATCGCTTCGTTTCTGGAAAAAGCGGTTGAAAACGGACAGCTGAAAGCCTCGACCCCGATCGCAGTCGCCGCAGTCCATTTGCGCAGCCTTCTGAACGCCGAATGGATAGAGCGTTGCTTTTTCGACACGGCGGCACCGGTCTCACCGGAACGGATCGCTCAAACCGTGGAAGAAGCCGTCAGGGTTTTTCTGGCAGCTTACGGCGTGCCGGAGTCTGAAGGAGCGAAGCGGTCTTCACGCTGAAAGGCCGGTTTACTTTTCCAGAAAAGTGGCGAACGACGACACAGGCTCGCGTTCGGTAACCAGCCGGTTAACCGACGCTTTTGGATCGGCATGGCCCAGCGCCATCCCGGCCAGAACCATTTCGGTTTCGTCGATGGGTAATACTTTCCGGAGAACGGTGTGATAATCGCTCCAACCGGCCTGGAGGCAAGTATCCAGGCCGTGACTTTTAGCCGAAAGCATAACGTTTTCCAGAAAAGCCCCGTAGTCGATGAAATTGCCGCACGGCAAATCGCGGTGCAGGGTGAACAAAAGCCCGACGGGTGCATCGAAAAATGTGTAGTTCCGGCGTTGCTGGGCGTGCATCTTTTCCTTGTCGCCTTTGGGAATACCGACCAATCCGTACAAGTCGTAACCGAGTTTGCGGCGGCGAGAAAGATAAGGTTCAAAGTGCTTGGCCGGGTAATAAGGATACTCGGCCCGGTACCGGCCCGGTTCGCCGTCGAAAGCGTCGGAGACGGCGGTTGTGGTTCTGGCCAGAGCGTCACCCGTCAAGACGTAGACTTTCCAGGGTTGCATGTTGGTAGCCGACGGCGCACGTGAAGCGACTTCCAGAACGTGCGTGATCAGTTCCAGCGGGACAGGGTCTTTTTTGTACGCCCGGACGGATTTCCGGGCTTCGATAACGGTATCGACTGCGGTACGTTCGACGTCGGTCATGGCAGGTTTCCTGTTCAAAAAGCGGTTGTTCGGGTTAAAAAAACGATCAGGAAAATAGTAACCCGGATCGGCCGTGTCCGCTTTGAGCGAATCCGGACAAAAGCTGCTTAATGGGGTGGCTTTTCCGGTTTGTCGTTTTCCGGCCGGGGTGGCCGGTTTTTTCGGATCCGTTTCGCTTCTCTTTGAAAATCAGCGGCAGCCCAGACGACCAGAGCGGCTGGAATCAGAAGCGAAAAACGGCTGGCCTGGTAGGCGACTGCCGAGAAAGCGGCAGAGATGCCGTAGGTCAGCCACGCCAGTCCCGGCAGAAGCACTTCCGCAAGCGAGGGAATCTCTCCGCCCGTTTTTTCAAGGTAGCGTCGCGAGATGAAACGCCCTGCGAAGGCGTCGGAAAATCGCACGATGTTGTTGGTCGTCGACAGCGTTTGGAGGGAAACGCCCCCAAAACGGCTGATGGTTTCGCCCTGCATGGCGAGTGCGAGAGAAAGCAGCGGCATTTCCACTACCATGTTCAACGCGGGATCGAGCCGGACGACACTGGCGAGCATCAGAAGGCCGGATGTCATGACGAGTTCCATGAAGGGTTGGGCGAGATGACGACGGATCAGGCTGGCGATGATGCACGTGAAAAAGAACAGGCCGATGACGTATCCCACCAGCATGAATTTCACCCAGTGGCCTGTAGCGAAATGGATGCCCAGCTGAACGGTGTTGCCGGTCATGATGGCGGCGTAAAGCTGGTCGCAATCCAGATAGGCGGTGACTTCGGTACATCCGGCGACAGCCGTTAACAGGACGGCGCGGAAAACCGATTTCGACAGGGGCGTTTGCGCAACGGACGCCGCGCTTTCTGAAGAATCGGCGGTTTTTTTGGGCGGCGACATGACGTTTTGTCAGGACAAACGGGAAAACGGCCGGACGGCAAGCTCCGGGGCGGTCTGTTTCACCGTTTCAGTACCGTGTTCGAAAACGGTTGGATAAAACGGTCTTGCGAATGCGGGACAAAAGCGAATGGTGCGGCGATCTGTCACACGAGTGAATTTTCCGGTTTCAGTTGTACATGTAGATGTAAAGGTTCAGGTAAGTGGCGAAACAAAGCCACGCGACGTAAGGCCAAAACAGGATGGAACTGATTTTTCTGACGGGCCAGGCCCGAATGGTGTACCAGATAACCAGCCAGTCGAGAACGACGATACAGATCAGACCGTTTAATGGACTCTGGTTGACGAAAAAAACCATGCACCAGAAAAAATTCAGCAAAAGCTGAAAAATGAACAAGGTTAAAAGTAGCCGTTTTTGCCGGGTTTGTTGCAAAAGGATCAATCCGATGGAAAGTCCCATCATAATGTAAAGAATCGTCCAGACAATCGGGAAGACGGAGTCCGGTGGCGTCAGGGGGGGCTTGTTTAGGTAGGGATACCAGTTCCGGATCGAATCGCTTTGAAGGTAACCGGCCAGACCGCCTACGGCCAGGCTGACGACGACGGGAATCAGCAACGTGAGAATGTTCCTGACGAAAGAGGAGGTTTTCTGCGTACTCATGACAGGGAATGATCGGATTTGAATACCGGTTTGAGTCAAAACGGCGACGCGAGTTCCGGCCGTTAT
>DBGFLV010000086.1:0-3454 GCA_048528425.1 Oxalobacter sp.
GCATTCCGTTGCGTGTCATTGCCCGCGCAGTGGATTGGACAGAGAAGCCCGAGGATGTCGAATTTGTCAGATTGCGTGATCCGACGCCTTTCTCACGCTTCAACAACATCCGGTTTGAACGGTGCGCCCTGGAATTTGTCAAGCCGAACTGGCCTATTGTCAGTATTTCACGGGTCATGGGACGTGTCGATTTGGCTATTTCGGGAGGGACGCATAAGGTTCATCTACGAGACAAAGGAAAGGATCACCCCGGTTTTTTTGATCAACGTGTGATCGCCAACGAAGAAACCCTTTATGCAAACGCCGGTGCGATCGTGGCGCATTCCCGGCAGACTCAAAGCGAAATTATTCAGGAATACGGAATTGATCCTGCCCGGGTCAAAGCCCTTTACCCCCCTGTCGACGTCGGAGCGTTCAATCTGAAAGCACGGGAAAATCGCGAACAGACACGGAAGAAAATAGGGGTGGCACCTGACCGGTTCATGGTTTTGTTCCCATCAAACGATCACGAGCGCAAGGGGGCGAAACTGATTCTTGACGCTATTGAAGGACTGGATGAGCGATTGGTTCTGGTCGTTGCAGGAAAAGCACCGTTAAATCATCCCGCTGTCTTGAATCTCGGTTTTTGTCCAGATATGCCGTCGGTTTATGCGGCAGCGGATGTCACGGTTTTGGCCTCCATCTACGAACCGTTCGGAATGGTTGGGCCTGAATCGGTTTTGTGCGGTACTCCGGTACTGTTGGCCGACACCATTGGTGCTGTAGAAGTGTTGACGGAACCGGCCTGTTTTTCCTTTGCCCGGGAAGCGGAAGTCTTGCGCTCGTTACTGCTGAAAATGATGAAGCGTTTCGAATCGGGAGAACTGGAACTGGTATCACCTGAACGCTACATCCATTACGCTTATTCTTTCGACGCTTATCTCGATGAACTGATCGGACTTCTCGCCTCATGAAACTCTCGGTCATCATGACGACTTACAATCGTCCCGATGCGTTGAATGCGGTGTTGCTGGCATTGATGCGTCAGACAACCGTGTCGCCCGATGAGTGGGAAATCATTGTTGCCGATGACGGATCGGCAGAACCGACCCGGTCTGTGATTCAACAGTTTTCGAAACAAGGGGACGTTCCGGTATGGCATGTGTGGCACCCGGACAACGGATTTCGGGCTGCTGAAATTCGGAACAGGGCAGCAATCCGGGCAACGGGTGATTATCTGGTTTTTCTGGACGGTGATTGCATGCCGATGCCGGATTTCATTGCGAAACACAAAGCCGTAGCCGAGCCGGGGAAAGCAGTGGCAGGCAACCGGATTCTGTTGTCCAAACGCTACACGAGCGAACTGTTGTCTTCGCAAAATCCCATAAAACCCTGCAATTGGAATCCATTCCAGTGGACAGGAGCGCGGTGGCAGGGGAAAGTAAACAAGTCTGTCGGATGGCTGCGGCTTGATCTGGAAAAGTGGCGTGACCGCAAAGCGACGGACTGGCGGATTTTTCGCAGTTGCAACGTCGGCATCTGGAAAAAGGATTTTTTGAAAGTAGACGGTTTTGATGCGGCTTTTTCGGGCTGGGGGTATGAAGATTCCGATTTGGCCGTTCGGCTTTTGAGAGCGGGAGTCACGTTAAGAGACGGACGCTTCGCCGTTCCGGTTCTGCATTTGTGGCATGCTGACAACGACCGGAACCGGCAGGCTGAAAACTGGAAAAAGTTCGAGATGACGTTACATGGAACGCATGTGCGTGCCAGGCAGGGAGTAACTGGTATTACGCCATGAACGTCTGTTTTTCTTGCCGGGATCGGGCACTTAAATGACTTCTGATATGAAAAAAACAATGACTCTGGCGTTTCCGCTTAAAAACCGATTGGGTGATCTCGCCTGTTTTGCCCTGATCTTTTCGGTTTTTCCACTGGCTTTCGTGATAAGGGGAAGTACGTCAAGACTGGTTGCACTGCTGGCGTTGATACCGATTGTCGGCCTGTTTTCCAAGACCATTCGCCGTTCCTTCGTCTATTGCTGGAAAACGTACAAGACATGGATACTGGCTTTGTGTATTTTCCCGCTGGTTATCCTGTTGAGAGAAGGCCTGGATCCGGCGATCAAAACGATTAACGTCGACGGCGTCTCCCGGTTTATCCTGGCGATACCGTTGTTTGTACTGGTGAGCCAGTTGAAAATCGACTTGATCAGAAAAGTGAAATGGTCTTGGTTATGCGCCGTTGTCGTCATGTTGTCGGCAGGTCTTCTGTTTATGTACTGGACAGGGGAAACACGCATTAGGACTTACTATGTCAACACGCTTCCTTTTTCCGTGTTCGCTCTGGTTTTCGGCACACTGCTTTTGATTTCCTGTCGCGATGGTTCCGGCTGGGAAAAGGGACTTTCCTGGGCCGGTTTTTTATGCAGTCTCGTTATCGTTTTTCTGTCGCAGGGACGTGGAACCTGGCTGGCCGTGCCTTTTGCCTTTTATTTTTATCTGGCGGATGCGCGAACGCCAGCCAGAAAACGCGCTTTCTGGCCGTTGATGGGTATATTGGCGGTGTTAGCCGTTTTATCCTACTTTATGAGCCACACCATCAGCAGCCGGATTGACGGTATATTCCACGATATCAATTGCTATTTCAACGGCATGCCCGATACCTCGGTCGGTTACCGGCTGGATATGTACAAGGCTTCGCTTTATCTCTTCGCCGACTCGCCTTTTCTGGGGGCCGGACGGGACATTCACGATGCCTTGCTGGGTTTGTATCATCGGGGAGTTATTGCACAGGGAACGACCGTATTTGGCGATACGCACAGCGAATTTTTCTATACGATGGCGAGTTTGGGTGGGGCAGGTATTATCGCATTCGTGATTTTTTACCTTTTCGGAACCCGACCTTTCTGGAGAGTGCGGAAAGATCCGGATCCCGAAATAGCCAAAGTGGGACAAATGGGAACGAGCGTTAATGCGATTTTCCTGGTGGCCGGCCTCACGAATGTCACCTTGAATCTGGTGATGTATGTGTCGCTTTACGCTCTCATCCAAGCTTTATTGCTGGCCTGGCTGGACAAATTGCGTAATGGAGAGGTCGTTTCTTAATCTCTTTAACCTTTTTAGCCAGGATATCCCCGAAGCACGTTCGAGCGATTTTTTGCCTTGTGGAAAATAGCTGACTGATCCACTTCTCTAATCAGGTGAAGTAATGCGGAATGCCGGTTGTGTCTGTCGGAACAGGAGATTGTTCAAACAGGGGTCTTGATCTGCTCGGGAAAGTCATCAAAAACAGGAACAGCCATTTTCGCAGTGCTTGACCATTGCCCTGGCACAAGATGAAAATGTGGACGGTTTTCACTTTACGTCGTTTCTCACCGTGAGGCGATGCGACGATGTAAAAACCATGCCGGATAAACCGCTCTGAAAAGAGGTGTGTAAAAAGCATTTTTCACTGCTTTTAGAAGATACGCCGACTG
>DBGFLV010000087.1:0-10668 GCA_048528425.1 Oxalobacter sp.
TTGCAATGCGTCAAGACAAATTGACCACGAAATTACAGGAAGCCATTGCAGATGCGCACAGTCTGGCTGTCGGTAACGACAACCAGTATGTTGATCCGGTTCATCTGTTGACGGCTTTATTGCAGCAAAACGATGGCAGCACCCAATCGCTGTTGCAACGGGCGGGCGTCAACGTCAACAAACTGACGGGTGCTTTGAAAAACGCCGTGGATCGCTTACCCAAGGTAACCGGAACAGGGGGGGATGTCCAGATCGGTCGGGAACTGGTCAACGTGCTGAATTTAGCCGATCGCGAAGCACAAAAGCGCAACGATCAGTTCATCGCCAGCGAGATGGTTTTGCTGGCGCTTTTAGACGACAAGTCCGAAGCGGGACGCCTGGCACGCGAGGCTGGTTTGTCCAGGAGTGCGCTGGAAGCAGCGATCAAAGCTGTCCGCGGAGACGCGAACGTCAATTCTGCCGATGCAGAAAGCCAGCGCGAAGCCCTGAAAAAATACACTCTCGATCTGACGGAACGGGCCCGTGAAGGCAAACTGGATCCGGTGATCGGCCGGGACGACGAAATCCGTCGCGCCATTCAGGTGTTGCAGCGCAGGACGAAGAACAATCCGGTGTTGATTGGTGAACCGGGTGTCGGCAAGACCGCTATTGTTGAAGGGCTGGCCCAGCGTATCGTCAACAACGAAGTACCGGAAAGTTTGAAAGGCAAAAGGGTGTTGGCGCTTGACATGGCCGCTCTTTTGGCCGGAGCGAAGTTCCGGGGTGAATTCGAGGAACGCTTGAAAGCGGTTTTAAACGAACTGGCCAAAGATGAGGGACAGGACATCGTCTTTATCGACGAAATTCATACGATGGTCGGGGCAGGTAAAGCCGAAGGGGCGATGGATGCCGGTAACATGTTGAAACCGGCTCTGGCGCGGGGTGAACTCCACTGCGTGGGTGCCACGACGCTGGACGAATATCGCAAGTACATTGAAAAGGATGCCGCTTTGGAACGTCGCTTCCAGAAGATCATGGTGGATGAACCGTCGGTCGAAGATACGATTGCGATTTTGCGGGGCTTGCAGGAAAGGTATGAATTGCACCACGGGGTGGAAATTTCCGATCCGGCCATTATCGCGGCGGCCGAACTGTCTCACCGCTACATCACCGATCGTTTTCTCCCGGACAAGGCGATCGACCTGATCGATGAAGCGGCGTCGCGTATCAAGATGGAAATCGATTCCAAGCCTGAAGTGATGGATCGGCTCGACCGGCGCATCATCCAACTGAAGATTGAACGCGAGGCGGTCAAAAAGGAAACGGACGAAGCATCGAAAAAACGGCTGGCACTACTGGAAGAAGAAATTTCCAAGCTGGAAAAAGAGTACGCCGATTATGACGAAATTTTAAAAGCGGAAAAAGCCGGTGTTGAAGGATCGAAACACATCAAGGAAGAAATCGAGAAAATCCGGTTGCAAATCGAAGAAGCCAAACGGCAGGGAGACTATCAGAAGATGTCCGAACTGATGTATGGCCGTTTGCCGGAACTGGAAAAAGCGCTGGCCACGGAAAACGACAAGGATACCCAACTCGAACACGATCATCCGAGGTTATTGCGTACCCAGGTAGATGCGGAAGAAATCGCGGAGGTCGTTTCGCGTGCCACCGGTATTCCGGTTTCGAAAATGATGCAGGGCGAACGCGACAAGCTGTTGCATATGGAAGACGAACTGCACAAGAGAGTTATCGGACAGCATGAAGCGATCGTCGCCGTTTCCGAAGCGATTCGCCGCTCGCGGGCCGGTTTGTCCGACCCCAACCGGCCGTACGGTTCGTTCATGTTTTTGGGGCCGACCGGAGTGGGTAAAACCGAGTTGTGCAAGGCACTCGCGGCTTTCCTGTTCGATACGGAAGACGCCATGATCCGGATTGACATGAGTGAATTCATGGAAAAACATTCGGTAGCCCGTTTGATCGGAGCACCGCCGGGATACGTGGGTTATGAAGAAGGCGGTTATCTGACCGAGGCCGTTCGTCGCAAACCGTACAGTGTCATTTTGCTCGATGAAATCGAAAAAGCGCATCCGGATGTGTTTAACGTATTGTTGCAGGTGCTGGACGACGGTCGTATGACGGATGGTCAGGGTCGTACCGTCGACTTCAAGAATACCGTGATCGTCATGACCTCGAATCTGGGTTCCCAACTGATTCAGTCGATGAACAAAAGCGATCAAGGGTTGATCAAGCTGGCGGTAATGGATGAAGTCCGGAAACATTTCCGACCCGAATTCATCAACCGGGTCGATGAAATCGTCGTATTTCACGCGTTGGATGAAAAGAACATTGGTGCGATTGCCAAAATCCAGCTCGATCTGGTCAACCGTCGACTGGAAAAAATGGATATGTCGATGGAAGTCTCCGACAAGGCTATCCATAAAATCGCCGAAGCTGGTTTCGATCCCCTGTTCGGCGCGCGTCCTTTGAAGAGAGCGATCCAGAACCAGATCGAAAACCCGATCTCCAAGTATATTCTGGAAGGACGCTACGGTCCGAAGGACGTGATTGTCATAGATGAAAAGGATGGCGAACTGGTTTTTGAGAAACGGGTCAGGGAATGAACGGTGGGGGATAGCGCCCGAAAAATCGTCAAAACAGATTCTCTTCTGTGAAGAAAACGGAAAAGACCGGGATCGTATTAGTGATCCCGGTCTTTTTTGCACGGTTTGGACACGTGACTATCTTGTTTGGGACCATCGACGCGAACACAACGACACAGAGAACGCCTTGACCGGAAAGCGGCTCGGCATTTTTGACAGGATCCCGGTTTGCGTTCGGGCTTTTACAAATAACCGGATTCCGGTTGAGTTTTTGAAACGTGGACGGCGCTGGAGAGGAGTACGCTTCCCGGTACAGGCAGATCTTGTCGTGTCAGACGATTCCGTCGTGACGGCTCCCTGCCTTTTCGGCAAAAGCTGGATAACCGATACCGTTTGCCGTTTTCCGATGTAGGTGGGATTCGTCAAGAACCGTTTTCACGGATAGACAAACGTCCTGCTTTTTTCCGAGTCGACACTATTCGGTCTTGTTTGTCGTGAATGACGAATTTTCTTTTTCAGCATCGGTTCGTTTTCATTTGGATGGCCTTTGCGTGCCGTTAACGAAAGGTGGAGATGGTTTTAAAAAGCGCTTGACAATCTGTTTCGTAACGGACGACTACCGGGCTTTTCATTACCGTGCCATTGCGAACCGAACTTCGGACACTACCGGGCGACCTTGTCGGTACATTGTCCGGAGAACCGAATGGCAAACCGGCAGGGACGGTGGGTCGTACACGGTTTCATGAAGTGTTTTACAAAAAATTTTCCAGTGTACTGACCCAGCGTTTCAGGTCAGAATCAAGGAATAGAGGCGTCGGGTTCATTCTGTGACTAGAGACGACGTGCCGAACGGCTTGTTCCAAAGTGCATTCCATGCGGAGCGAAACACTTGCCTGCGTTTATTCAAAGCCGTTTTTATCCGTTTTACGGTTTGGTTAAGGGTGACTGATGACTGGACGAAATGAGCCGATTTTTCCGGGTTTTCCGTGCCCGATTTTCTCGGTTTTTCGATGCTGAACCGCTAAAAAAACCGGCGTGTTCACGCCGGTTTTTCTTCAGGTCGTTTCGGGTGTCGGGCTGGATTAGAGGATTTCGCTGGCGTAGTCAGCCAGTCTCGAACGTTCGCCCCGGGCCAGCATGACGTGTCCGCTGTGTTCCCAACCCCGGAAACGGTCGACGACATAGGTCAGACCGCTGGAACCTTCCGTCAGATAAGGCGTATCGATCTGGGCGACGTTGCCCAGGCAGACAATTTTGGTTCCCGGGCCAGCACGGGTGATCAACGTTTTCATCTGTTTGGGCGTCAGATTCTGCGCTTCGTCGATGATCAGGAATTTGTCGACGAAGGTACGGCCGCGCATGAAGTTCAACGATTTGATCGAAATGCGCGAGCGGATCAATTCCTGTGTCGTGGCTCTCCCCCATTCACCGGCTTCGTTATCCGATTTGGAAAGAACTTCCAGGTTGTCGTCTAGTGCGCCCATCCAGGGTGACATTTTTTCTTCTTCGGTACCCGGCAGAAAACCGATGTCTTCACCGACCGGAATGGTCACTCGCGTGACGATCACTTCGTTATAGCGTTTCATTTCCAGCACCTGTTCAAGACCTGCCGCCAGGGCCAACAGAGTTTTGCCGGTCCCGGCCTGACCTACCAGGGTCACGATGTCGATTTCCGGATTCATCAGGATGTTCAGCGCGAAGTTCTGTTCACGGTTTCGGGCAGCGATCCCCCAGACGTTGTTTTTGGCGTGCGTATAGTCGTGTAGAGTTTCTAGAACGGCTGTTTTGCCATCGATTTTCTTGACCTGTGCCTGAAAAGGCGCTTCTCCGTTTTCCGGTTCAAGATAGATGAATTGGTTGACGGACATTTCCGGCACGAGTGGGCCGCTGATCCGGTAAAAGGTCTGGCTGACGCCGTGATGATCGTTTTCCTGCCAGGTTTCAATGTTCTGGCCGTGTTTTTCCCAGAAGTCGGACGGCAGTTGCAGCGTTCCCGGATAGAGCAGGTCGGAATCTTCAAGAACCTGGTCGTTAAAGTAATCTTCCGAGGACAAACCCAGCGCACGAGCCTTGATGCGCATGTTGATGTCTTTGGACACCATGACGATGGCGCGGCCCGGATGTTTGGCGACCAATGTCATCATGACGCCGAGAATTTGATTGTCGGCTTTGTCGCTGGCCAGATTCTTCGGCAGGGGTGTAGCTTCCATGTTTGTCTGGAAGTAGAGGTGTCCCTGGGCTTCCCGATTGCCGAGCTTGTTTAAAGGAATGCCTTTGGAAAGCAGATCGCTTTCATCGACGTCGGCGACAAGCTGATCCAGGGTGCGCGTGACCTGGCGTACGTTACGGGCGACGTCCGACATGCCTCGCTTGTGATTGTCCAGTTCTTCCAGGGTAATCATCGGCAAGAAAATGTCGTGTTCTTCAAAACGGAAGAGTGCGGTCGGATCGTGCATCAAGACGTTGGTGTCCAGTACGAACAGCTTGGTTTCACCCGAGACGCTGGCGGCACGGCTCAAGGGGGACTGGAAAGGAGTATCAACCAGTTTTTTACGGGGCGGCCGGGGAGGGAGTTTCGGTTTGGCAACCGATAGGGCATTTTGCCCGGATCCGGTCTTGTTTGTCGTTGTAGTGCTTGTGCGGGCAGGAGAAGTCAGGGCTGTTTTCGGCGCTCTTGCCGCTTTTTTTCTGGCTTTAGGCGTTGTGTCAGGCGGCAGTCTGGTGACTTCAGCCTCTTTTTGCGACAGGGTGTCGCCAGGCCGCGCCGGCATTTTGGGTAGTGGCATCAGAACCTCGTTTCTTTTAATTTTGTTTGAATCGCAAAGTTTTTCTGTACCGATGTCCCGGTTACGGTATCAAACGCATCATATGGCCGAAAAGTGGTGACTTTATCCGTTTGTACAGTATTCACGGGGCCAGTGCACGGACGGCTTCGAGTATTTCTTCGATGTGTCCGGACACTTTCACTCCGCGCCATTCTTTCACCAGTTGTCCGGCTCGGTCAATGATAAAAGTACTACGTTCGATACCGCGACCGATTTTTCCGTAACGGTTTTTGGTTTTCATCACATTGAAACGATTGCAGAGCGCTTCTTCAGGGTCGGAAATGAGCGGGAAAGGCAGATCCAGTTTCCGGGCAAAATTTTCATGGGACCGGAGACTGTCCCGGCTGACGCCGACGATTGCTGCTCCGGCTTTTTGGAATTCGGCGTAACGATCGCGGAAGTCGATACTTTCAGTCGTACAGCCTGGTGTGTTGTCTTTGGGATAAAAATAGAGGACGAGGTTTTTGCCCCGGTAGTCCGACAGTCTGAAAGGTTTGCCGGTCGCTTCTGCAGTGAACTCGGGAACGATCTGGTTCAGCTGGATGGTTTCTTCTGACATGTTCGTTGGTTTCCTTACAGTATGTATTGATGAACGGAACTCGTCCGACGCGTATCCGGTCAAAAAACGCTACAGTAAGAGTGTAACCTTTTTTCGCTATTTTATCTCTTCCAGGATGAGAGCCAAAAGCGCGTTTCGCTCTTCACTAACGATGAGATTGTAAGTCCCGCAGGCAGCCCGGTTATGCATGCATTCGATCAGGAGTCCTTGATTTAACAATGAAAAAACCCAGCTTTCCGGAAGCTGTTTCGTTTCGCGGCCGGTTCCCAGCAAAATAACGTCCGGCCGGAAACGGCCCAGATCGGTCAAGTCGTCCAGCTTTAGAGAACTGAAAGTCTGGACAGGCCAAGCCGCGGGGTAGCTGTCGGGGGTGACGATCAGGCTGCTTGTATAAGTGACACCGTCGATGACGATTTCATTGTCACGGCAAGCCGTGACAATTCGGGAAGAATCGGCGTTTTCCGGATGAATGGGCATATTTTAATGACGACACATTGGCCGGGCACGTTTGAACGAGTTGACGAAAGCGAAGCGATCCATTTTTTTCTTACCTTATTTGTCGTAAAGTGATAGGCTTTACAGTTTAGCGGTTTCAGTCTTGAATCAAGAGCCGCTACCCGTCAGAATGATATATTGTCTTGTAAAAAAGGGCACCATCCTTTAACGAATTCCGGGAGCACACAATGCACCTTATCAACAAATCCAAAAAATTGGACAACGTCTGTTACGACATCCGCGGACCTGTTTTGGAAAGAGCGCGCGAAATGGAAGCGGATGGCCAGAAGATCATCAAGCTGAACATTGGCAACGTCGGTGCGTTCGGTTTCGACCCTCCTGATGAAATTGTGCGCGATATGATCAAGAACATGTTGAATGCCGCGCCGTATTCGGATTCGAAAGGCATGTTTGCTTCGAGGAAAGCGATCATGCAATACACGCAGCAAAAAAATATTGAAGGTGTAACGATCGAAGACATTTACATCGGTAACGGGGCTTCCGAGCTGATCGTCATGAGTATGCAGGCGCTTCTGGACAACGGTGACGAAGTGCTGGTTCCGACTCCCGATTATCCCCTCTGGACGGCTGCTGTCACCCTGGCTGGCGGCAATGCGGTACATTATCTGTGCAATGAAGAAAACGACTGGATGCCCGACATCGCCGATATCGAGGCAAAGATCACGCCGCATACCAAGGCCATCGTCGTCATTAACCCGAACAATCCGACCGGTGCCTTGTATCCGGACGAATTGTTAAAGAAAATCGTCGACCTGGCACGGGAACATCAGTTGATCGTCTTCGCTGATGAAATTTACGACAAGTGTCTTTATGACGGAGCGACCCATACTTCTATGGCGTCACTGGCCAATGACGTGCTTTTCCTCACGTTAAACGGCTTGTCCAAAAATTACCGATCATGCGGTTACCGGGTCGGCTGGATGGTGGTTTCCGGTGAAAAAAAATACGCGCGAGACTATATCGTCGGACTGGACATGCTCTCGTCGATGCGCTTGTGTTCAAATGTGCCGGGCCAGTTTGCCATCCAGACGGCACTGGGCGGTTACCAGAGTATCAACGATCTGGTTGCACCCGGTGGACGGTTGACCCGGCAGCGTGACCTGGCCCATCGGTTGTTGACTGACATTCCAGGCGTGACCTGCATGAAGGCGAAAGCATCGCTTTACATGTTCCCGAGACTGGATCCGGCCATTTATCCGATTGAAGACGACAAACAGTTCGCCTACGACTTGCTGGAACGGGAAAAGGTGCTGATTGTTCAGGGTACCGGATTCAACTGGATTGCACCCGATCACTTCCGGGTGGTTTTCCTGCCGAATTCGGACGACCTGACGCACGCCATCGAACGGATCGCCCGCTTTCTGGAACATCTTCGCAAGCAGTTCGGTACGGAAGAACTGGCATTGAAACAATACAGAAAAAAGAGCAAAGAAAAAGAATTGCGCGTCGTTTAAGCCATCAATTTGTTTTGAACAGGAAATATGAAGCCGGTTAAAGTTGGAATTTTGGGTTTGGGAACCGTCGGTTCCGGTACGTTTAACGTTTTGAAGCGGAACCAGAAAGAAATCCGGGGACGTGCCGGACGGGGCATTGAAGTGGTCATGGTGGCCGACCGGAACGTCGAACGAGCCCGTGAGATTGTGGGCGGCGATTGCGAAGTCGTTTCCGACGGCAATCGGGTCGTGGACAATCCCGACATTGACATTGTAGTGGAACTGATCGGCGGCTACGACGTTGCCCGTGACTTTGTACTGAAAGCCATTGCCAACGGTAAGCATGTCGTCACCGCCAACAAGGCGCTTTTGGCCTTGTACGGCAACGAGATTTTCCAGGCGGCACAGGAAAAGAAAGTCATCGTTGCGTTCGAAGCGGCGGTGGCGGGCGGTATTCCGATTATCAAGGCCTTGCGGGAAGCTCTCACCGCCAACCGGATTGAATGGATTGCCGGTATCATCAATGGCACGACCAATTTCATTCTCTCGGAGATGCGTGAAAAAGGACTGGACTTCGACACGGTTTTGAAAGAAGCCCAGCAACTGGGTTATGCCGAGTCCGATCCGACGTTTGACATCGAGGGATTTGATGCCGCCCACAAAGTGACGATTATGTCGGCGATTGCATTCGGTATTCCGGTACAGTTCGATAAGGCTTACGTAGAAGGCATCAACAAGCTCGAGTCCATTGATATTCGGTATGCGGAACAACTGGGGTACCGGATCAAGCTGTTAGGCATTACCAAGCGTATGCCAAACGGAATCGAACTGCGGGTGCACCCGACCTTGATCCCCGCCAAACGCTTGATCGCCAATGTGGAAGGCGCCATGAATGCCGTCCTGGTAAACAGTGACGCGGTCGGTGCGACGCTCTACTACGGCAAGGGAGCCGGTTCGGAACCGACGGCTTCGGCTGTCATTGCTGATTTGGTCGATATCGCCCGTCTTGAATCGGTGAATCCGGAACATCGGGTTCCCCATCTGGCGTTTCAGCCGGACGCCATGAAAAATACACCGATTCTGCCGATGTCGGAAGTCACTACCAGTTACTATTTACGGTTGCGTGTTAAGGATCAGCCCGGTGTTCTAGCTGATATTACGCGTATTCTGGCGGATTTGCAGATTTCCATTGACGCCTTTCTGCAAAAAGAACCGCTGGAAGGGGAAACGCTGGTCGACATTATTGTTCTGACCCATGTGACGCAGGAAAAGAACATGAATGCGGCGATAGAGCAAGTAGAAAATTTATCGACGGTAATGGGAAAAGTCACGAAAATCCGATTGGAAGAATTGATGTAATGTCATTCTTGAATTAGTCTGTAACAAGAAAGAAGCTGTCGGTAGCGTCGGATTCGGGAAAGGCCGGCAGCTCCTGTAAAACCAGCGGATTATTCTAGGGGAGATCGCTATGTTCAACAAAATCATGATTCCGACCGACGGTTCGGAGCTTTCCACAGCCGCGGCACTGGAAGGGATCGCTTTCGCAGCGGACAATCATTCCGAAGTGATCGGTGTGTACGTCGCACCGGAATATCAGTATCCGGTATACGTTGAAATCATTCCGCCGACCTATCCGATTGAAGAAGAATACGATGCCCTGATGCGGAAAGTCGGCATGGAGTATTTGCAACCAATCCGGAAGGCGGCTGAAGAAGCCGGTGTCCGCTTTTCCAGTCTGATCCTTTTTTCGAATTCGGCAGGAACCGCCATTGCCGAAGCGGCCGAAGAACAGCAATGCGATTTGATATTCATGGGATCGCACGGACGTTCCGGTCTGGGACAACTGTTGTTGGGCAGCGTGACGACCAAAGTGCTCAACCTGTGTCAGATTCCCGTTCTGGTTCATCATTTGCGCAAGCAACGTAAAGACTGATTTCCGGTCGTCTTCGTGAAAACCGTTGGGCTTTGGCGAAGTGGAGATACACGTATTTCTTCCGATACCGGAGACAAAACAGGCAGGTGGAAAGGAGAATAGCCGTGGACACGCTGGAAAAACAGCTGGATTTCATCAAGCAAGCCGAAAGGCTAAAGTCAGTGGTGCGTGAAGCCTGGGCTTCCACCGGGCGACGGGAAAGTACGGCTGAACATTCCTGGCGGTTGGCTCTCCTGGCGGGGCTGCTTGCTCCTTCTTTCGGAGTAGACGTCGGTAAAACGCTCATGATGTGTCTGATTCACGATTTGGGCGAGCTATATATGGGTGACGTTTCGGCGGCCTCCCATCCGGATGAAGTTGAAAAGCACGCGGCGGAAGAACGGGACGTACGGCGTGTGCTTTCACTGTTGCCGCAGGAACAGAAGGAAGCGCTTCTGGCGCTTTGGCAGGAATACAACGCTAACACGACGATCGAGGCAAAGCTGGTCAAGGCGCTGGATAAAGCGGAAACGATCCTGCAGCACAATCAGGGGAAAAACCCATCCGATTTCGATTATCGTTTCAATCTGGATTATGGAAAACCGTATTTTTCCGATCATCCTCTTCTTTTACGGTTGCGGGAGATCATGGATGCGGAAACCGCCATGCATGTGCGGAAAAAAGACAGTGCTATTGAAGACGGGGGGCAGTAGAAACGGTTTCGCCATGTTCACAGGTGTGTCATTTTTGTCGCGCTTTCTCGTCCGGCAGGGACGACAGAAGATATGCCCGGCTATTTGACCAGAACGCCGAAAGGGAAACACAGGATCAGGAACCCTGAGCC
>DBGFLV010000088.1:0-14662 GCA_048528425.1 Oxalobacter sp.
TTCTTCCTTCTTTAACGCAAAACCGGTATTTTTCATGGGACGAACTAATTTCGTTTCTTAAAAGAAAGTATAATGGAAACTGCTTTGAAAAACTGTCGTGGCAGTGCTGGTCGGCACAGGCGATCGCGTGGATACTGTTTCAGGTTCGCTACGGCAAGCATACTCTGTCGTACCTGTTTTACGACGATTGGTTTTAACGTGTCACTCTTCTCTGTTGAAACAGGACACAAGGCGTGTCGATATCGTTTTGTGTTCTCCGAATTTCATGAATACTCGATCAAAAACCGATGTTACGCTTCGATACGGTTTCCTGGCCGTTGTTTTCGCTTTGGTTTTTGCCGTGACGTTTTCCGGCGTGTCCATCTACAGTGCCTGGAAACTGAACGACAATCTGGGGGCTTTGGATACCCATCCTTTCCAGGTCAGTATGCATTTACAGGAAATGCGTCGGCAGTTGTCCGGAATGGAAGTGTACGTCGGCAGGCTGACGGACGACAATACACGGCATAACAGGGAACTGGTCAAGCAGGTTATCGTTTCCGGCAAGAAAGAGATCGACGAACTGCTGGGCTACATTCGGAAGAATTATCTGGGCCCATCCAGAGACATCGACCGCATCGAGTCGGAACTGGCAAAGCTTTACGTCGAACAGGACAAAATTGTGTCACTGGCAACGGAAAGAGCGGAAGGCTTGGGTAAGCTGATTTACGGTGATTTTGCTTCGCGCTATGCACGGGTCGACCGGGAAATACTGAAAACAATCGAGCAGAGCAGTCTCAACGGGAAGAAAATTGCCGACAATTCCGTGCATCTGGTCAATTTCAACATTGTAGTGTCGGTGGCGTTGTCCGCACTGATGGTGATTCTGGTTTTCCTGTTTCAGCGTACGGCTTACCGGCGTATGCGGGAACGCCGGTTTCATGACGACACGCTGCGTATCATCGCAGAAAACGTCGGGTACGTTTTCATACTCTACAATATGCGAAGTGGTGAAGTGGAGTATGTCTCGCCCAATGCGCTGCAAGTGCTCGGTATCGGTCAAGACGAGCTGAAAAAAGATCCGCTGCAACTGATAAACGGGTGTGTTTCACCGGATTCGGACGCCATCGCAAACTGGTTTAGGCGCCGCGAACTGCCAAAAGAAGCGGTTTCTTACGAGGTACAGTTTTTAAATCCCGTCACCGGCGAACAGCGCTGGATGTCGTTGGGTGTCAATCCGGTCAGGGAAGACACGGTACCGGCACGCTGCATTTTCACCGTTTCCGATCTGTCGGATACGAAACAGGCCCAACAGGTTTTAAAAGACGCGTTGTTGAATGCGCAAAATGCCAACAACGCCAAGAGTTCGTTTTTGTCCCGTATGAGTCATGAAATCCGTACACCCATGAATGCGATTATCGGCATGACGACGATTGCGGCGATGGTTATGGAGGATAAAAAACGGCTGGAGAACTGTCTCTCCAAGATCGCCCTGTCTTCGCGTCATTTGCTCATGCTAATCAACGACGTGCTGGACATGTCGAAAATCGAAAGCGGCAAGATGACGGTCATGCACGAACCCTTCGAATTCGACGATCTGATGAAAAACGTGAGTTCAATGATTTATCCGCAGGCGGCTGCCAAAAAGCTCCATTTCGAAATGGTGACCAACGTTGTGCATGAATCCCTGATCGGCGACGTGCTCCGAGTCAATCAGATTTTGATCAACATTTTGTCCAACGCCTTGAAGTTCACGCCTGAAAACGGGCATGTCAGGCTCTCGGTGGAAGAAATCACGGAGCGGCGTGATCAGCGGATATGGCTGCGTTTTACGGTCGCCGATACCGGCAGAGGCATGAGCCGCGCTTTTCTGGACAAACTCTTTTTACCTTTCGAGCAGGAAAACAGCCATTCTGGCAAACTGGTCGAGGGAACCGGACTGGGCATGCCCATTACCAAGAATCTGGTTACGCTGATGAACGGTACCATTCAGGTGGAAAGCGAGTTGGGTAAAGGATCGGTGTTTACGGTGGAAATCGGTTTTGAAGCAACCGATACCGGAGCGGACAAATGGTCTGGTGTGTTGGAAAAATTGAACATTCTGGTGGTGGACGACGATCCGGACACGTGCGTGCATACGCAGATCATTCTGGACAGAATGGGCATGCAGGCCGAATGGGTCTTGTCTGGTGAGGAGGCCGTCAGCAAGGTGATGCATGCCTACGCGCAGCACAACAGTTACGACGTAGTGTTCATCGACTGGAAAATGCCCGGCATGGACGGTATTGAAACTACCCAGAAAATCCGCCAGAAAATCGGTCCGGACGCACTGATCGTCATTATTTCGGCTTACGACTGGTCGGAAATCGAACAGGAAGCTCGCTTGGCCGGTGCCAACGCGTTTATTTCCAAACCCATGCTCCAGTCAACCATTTACCAGACTCTGGTGTCGGTCACGCGCAAGTTTCACAAGATCGAGTCCGTTTCGTCGACGGCGCACGATCTGTCCGGCAAACACATTCTGGTTGCCGAAGACAACGCCTTGAATCAAGAGATTATGGAAGCACTTCTGAAAACGGCGGGAGCCACTGTCGACATTGCCGGCGACGGATTGGCCGTCGTCAACAAGTTCGCTGCTTCTTCGGTAGGAACTTACGATCTGATTTTGATGGATATCCAAATGCCCTATCAAGACGGGTACGAAGCGACCCGGACAATACGTCGTTTGTCCCGACCTGACGCTTTGGGGATTCCGATCGTGGCGATGACCGCCAACGTTTTCGCCGATGACGTCGTCAAGGCGAAAAAAGCCGGTATGAACGGGCACCTGGGAAAACCCGTCGATATCAAATCCTTGTATCAAATGATCAGTGAACAGCTGGAGAAAACGGAACATGAAACTTAAAGAAGTCATGGAGACGGCCGGTGTCGACTATGAGACGACCTTGAACCGGTTTTCGGGCAACGAAGGTCTTCTGGAAAGGTTTGTCAGAAAATTTCCGGGCGATCCGACGTTCGAGGCGTTGAAAGCCGCCGTTTTGGAAAAACAGTATAATGAGGTCGAACGTTCGGCACACACGTTAAAGGGGATTGCCGCCAATCTGGGATTTCAGCATTTGTCCGACCTGAACGCTGAAGTCGTCGCGCTCATCCGCTCGAACGCATTCAGCGACGGTCCGGTTTGTGAAGCTTTTGCACGAGTGTCGGAAGAATACTGCAAAGTGATTGGCTGCCTGGGCCGTTTGGATTAGTTTTCTGGGTTCTCCAACCTGTCATGGATAAAAAGACCATTCTGATTGTGGATGACGTTGAACTGAACAGAGCCATTCTGGCTGAACTGTTCGACGATCTCTATCTCATCAGGGAAGCTGAAAACGGGAAACAGGCTTTGCAGCTGCTTCAGGAAGAACAGGATCAAATCGTGATGGTGCTGCTTGACATCATCATGCCGGTCATGGACGGTTTCGACGTCTTACAAGTCATGACCGAACAGAAGTGGATCGACCGGATCCCCGTTATCCTGATCACGTCCGAAAGTTCCGACCGGGCTGCCTTGAAAGGGTATCAGCTGGGTGTTTCAGACATCATCAACAAACCGTTCAATCCCGATGTCGTCAAAAGGCGGGTCGCCAACATCATCGAACTGTTCATGCACAAGTCGAATCTCGAAAAGCTGGTGACCCGGCAGATCGAAACGCTTGAAAAACAGGCCCAGAAAATCAATCAGGTCAATGATTTTTTGATCGAAACGTTAAGTACGGCGGTCGAATTCCGCAATTGCGAATCGGGTCAGCATATCAAACGCATCCGTCATACCACTCAGGTGTTGATGGAAGCGATCGCGCGCGAATATCCGGAGTACGAGATTTCTCCCTACCACATTGAAAAGATAGCCAGCGCATCGGCCATGCACGATATCGGAAAAATCGCCATTCCGGATTCCATTTTAAACAAGCCCGGCAGACTGACGCCCGACGAGTTCGAAGTTATGAAGGCACACTGCATTCGGGGATGTGAATTTCTCCAGAGTATCCACCATGCACAGGATGAGGAATATTTCCGGTTCTGCTATGAAATCTGCCGTCATCATCACGAACGGTGGGACGGTAACGGCTATCCGGACAGATTGAAAGGGGACAGCATTCCCATCTGGGCACAGGTGGTGTCGCTGGCGGATGTGTACGACGCTTTGACGAGCAAGCGAGTCTACAAGGAAGCCTATTCGCACGATAAAGCGGTGCGAATGATTTTGGGGGGCGAGTGCGGCGTGTTCAATCCCAAACTGTTACGGGTTTTCGTCAATACAGCGCCTGTACTGGAAAAAGATCTGGCCAGTACGGTAGACGCTCAGACGGACCCGATAGCGGTCTGTTCGCCCGGCACGTGGGCGGTCGTCCCAACAGAGGAGTTGTCTCCGACAGAAGATTCCGTTCCGGTCAGAAGCGAGGAGGGTGGCCTGTCGTCAAGGACGTTGAGATTGCTTGAGCTGGAACGGGAAAAATACCGGATTCTTTCAGAGTTGTCCGGTGACATCGTTTTCAATTACGACGAAAAAACCGATGTACTGGAATTTTCCGAAAAGTTCTACACGGTCTTCCAGCGCGACATCCGTATTTTGAATGCGCGGGAAACCCTGCAAAAGTCGGAACTCATCTATGAAGACGACAAGCATCTTTTCTTGAAACGGCTAACTGAACTGACGCCCAAATTTCCTGGCTGTTGTATCGAGTTGCGCATGAAAGTACCGGAAGCCGGATTCCAGTGGTTCGAAATCCATGTGCATGCCTTGTGGAACACGGAAACGCATGTCGAATGCGTCGGTTATCTCGGCAAGCTGGTTAATGTTCACAAACGGAAAACGGAAGCCACCCTCTTGCAAAAGCAGGCCAACATGGATTCGTTGACAGAACTGGACAATCGTAAACGCCTGAGAGAACGGCTGGTCAGCCTGTTGAATGAAGCGAACCGGGAAAAAGGCGCTTTTTTCTTTATCGACGTCGACAATTTCAAGGCGATCAACGACAATCTGGGCCATATGTTCGGCGATGAAATTCTGCGTTACATCGCCAGTGAAATCAAACGAAAAGTCCGTTCCACCGACATCGTCGGCCGTATCGGAGGTGATGAATTCGTTGTTTATCTGCGTGAAGCCGATTCGGAAAAGGCCGTTGCTGACAAGGCCAGAGATATTTGCAATCTGTTTAAAAACACTTATGAAGAACTGGTAGACAAATACCAGGTGTCATGCAGTGTCGGTATTTCGTTGTATCCGAAGGACGGCAAAACTTACGAAGAGCTGTTCCACAATGCCGACAAGGCCTTGTATTTTGCCAAGGAACAGGGAAAGAACGGTTTCGCGTTTTACGACGAGACCATGACGAATTCCGAGTTCAGAACGGTGTTGACCAATGTGTTGGAAAGTCACTCTGTGCATTGAAACGTGCCTGGACGCCCGCTCAGGTGCAGTCTGCTTTTCCGGTTAGGCCGGATAAAGAGCGCCCAGGGGTCTGAAACCGGCCGCTCCGGTGACCGCAGGCAAATTGCCCGGTTTTCTGTTCACGAACCGATAAGCCAGCCATGCAAAAGCCAGCGATTCCACCTGCATGGGATCAATGCCCAACGCGTCACTGGTCGTCAGAACAGCCGGAACGGTGTACCGGCGGAGCGTTTTTCCCAGCAGTTCGACCAGATAACCGTTTCTGGCACCGCCTCCGCACAGATAGACTTCCCGACAGTTGGGGGCATATTTCGCGACCGCTTTGGCAATGGTCACGGCCGTCAATTGTGTCAGGGTCGCCTGTACGTCGACCGGTTCAAGCGAGGCGAAGCGTGGTGAGGCAAACAGTTTTGCCCGGAGCCAGTCCAGATGGAACAGGTCGCGTCCGGTACTTTTCGGAGGCGGTTGGTCAAAAAAAGGTTCATCCAGAAACACTTTCAGCAATTCGTCCGAAAAGTGGCCCTCTTGCGCCCATTGGCCGTCCATGTCGTATGGCTGGTTTCGATGGGCTTGAACCCAGGCATCCAGCAGCATGTTGCCCGGGCCGGTGTCAAAGCCGGAAACAAGGCCGTCCGGAGGCAGGATGCTGATGTTGGCAATACCACCGATATTGACAACGGCCCGGGAAACGGTATTACTGCCGAACACGGCGTTGTGAAAAGCCGGTACCAGCGGCGCTCCCTGACCGCCGGAGGCGATGTCCCGGCTTCTAAAGTCGGCAATCACATCGATGTGCGAGAGTTCGGCAAGAAGAGCCGGATTGTTGGTCTGACGTGTAAAGCCCAGATCGGGACGGTGCCGGATGGTTTGTCCGTGAACGCCGATGGCCGTGATCCGATCGGACGGGAGGGCACTTTTTTTCAGAAGAACGTCGACGCATTCGGCATACAATCGGGCCAGCCGGTTGGCTGCCAGGGCTTCCCGTTCAATTTCGTCATGACCGGCGCTTTGCAACGCCATCAGTTGTTGCCGCATCACCAGATCGAACGGGACGTGGGCGCTGGCGACGATACCAGGTTTGCCGGTTTTTCCGGAATCCGGAAAGCGGGCCAGAACCCCGTCGACTCCGTCCAGACTGGTACCCGACATCAGGCCGATAAAGAGGGACATCATTTCGGCTGGTTTTTTCCGGTCAGGGGTTTTGGGCGACTTGCTGATGGCCACCGGCATCCATCAGGGCAAACCGGTGTTGCATGTCGGCCAGGTTGGCTTTGAAGCGGACCATATCCCGCGCGGTCAACGGATGGGCATTAGGCATATCGAGTTTCAACGGATTTTGCTGGACGTTGTTGACCCGGAATTCGTAATGAAGATGCGGTCCGGTGCTCATCCCGGTGGAGCCGACGTAACCGATGACGTCGCCTTGGCTGACTTTTCGGCCTTTTCTCATGCCGGGTGCGATCCGGCTCATGTGCCCGTAAGCTGTCGAATAGACCCCCCAATGCTTGACAACGATAAAGTTGCCGTAACCGTTCTGCCATCCCGCAAACTGGATGGTTCCATCGGCCGCGGCCTGGATTGGCGTACCGGTCGGGGCAGCGAAATCGATGCCCTTGTGTTGTCGCACGTTGCCAGTAATCGGATGGACGCGCATCGAAAAGCCGGAAGAAACACGTGTGAACGCCAATGGCGATCGTAAAAACGCCTTTTTACGGGATTTTCCGCTGAAGTCGTAATAAGCGCCTTTCCCCGGTGTACGCTCAAACCAGATAGACTGGTAAGGAGTACCGTCGTTGATCAGTTCAGCCGCCAGCAGATTGCCGGTTTTCAGGCGTTTGCCGTTTTGCCAGAAAGTTTCGTAAACGAGGTGAAAACGGTCGCCACGACGCAGGTCGGAGGTGAAGTCGATGTCGGTGGCAAACAGGTCGATGAATTTGCGGGTGATCGCATCGGGCACACCGGCGGCATCGGTCGCGGCAAATAGCGAAGACTGGATGACACCGGAACGCATTTCCACCATCCGTTCCGGTCGCGCGGCGTCGCTGGATACGATGAAACCGGAATCGGTACGGGTGACGACGATTCCGGTTTCGCCTCCCGCTTCGCCCGTGACGGCAGACAGACGGTAAAGCTGCCCCGATTCGTCGGTTCTGGCCTGAACGACACGTCCGGTTTTCAACTGCAGAAATATCTTGGCTTGTCCGTCTGTTTTGATGAAATCGGTCGCCTGACGGTCGTGGATACCCAGTCGGGAGAGTAAGGTACCGAGCGTGTCGCCTGAACGGACGCGGTCTTCACGGGTGTAAAACTGTTTTTCGTTTTTCAGCTTGTCGATCTGTTCGTCAAGCGAAGGAAGCCGGATAGTTTCCTCAATGGTGTGAAAGGCAACGCCACTGGTATCGGGAGACGGACCGGGCGCCACGGCGGCGGCACCGAAAGCAATGAATGCAAAACTCAGGCACACGAGGGAAACAATGCGGGTTTTGGTGGAGACTCCCAGCAGGACTCGCTTTGCCCGGTCGATGAAACGCATTCAATTCCTCTTATCGCTGCAATCAGTTAGAATGAACTTTTTTGCGCAGGATGCTTTTCTTGTTGTGGGTTCCACGCAAAATTGCTTGAAAGACACATTATATCAATACAAACCGTCGTAAAAGAATGCAATGAACGAAAAAATTTCCGGGCCGGTGGTTGAAGAACTGCCTTTGTCTTCGGCCGTCAAAGAAGCGCTGGCGATTGCCTTGCGTGGTTGTGATGAACTCCTAATCGAATCCGAATTTGCCCAGAAGCTCGCCCGCTCGGAGAAAACCGGACGACCGCTCAGGATCAAGTTGGGACTGGATCCGACAGCGCCGGATCTGCACCTGGGGCACACCGTGGTATTAAATAAAATGCGCCAGTTACAGGACTTGGGCCACGTCGTTATTTTTTTGATCGGTGATTTCACGTCGATGATCGGCGATCCAAGCGGCCGAAACGTCACCCGTCCACCGTTGACACGCGAACAGGTGAAAGAAAATGCCATGACGTACTTTTCGCAGGCCAGTCTCGTTTTAGATCCGGAAAAAACCGAAATCCGTTACAACTCCGAATGGAGCGACAATCTGGGCGCTCGCGGCATGATTCAGCTGGCTTCGCACTATACGCTGGCCCGAATCATGGAACGGGACGATTTCGCCAACCGTTTCAAAAACGGGTATCCCATCTCAGTGCACGAATTGCTATATCCGTTGATGCAAGGGTACGATTCGGTCGCCTTGCAATCTGATCTGGAACTGGGTGGCACGGATCAGAAATTCAATTTGCTGGTCGGTCGCGAATTGCAACGCCAATATGGTCAGGAACCGCAGTGTATTTTGACGATGCCGCTTTTGGAAGGACTGGACGGTGTGGAGAAAATGTCGAAGTCGAAAGGCAATTATGTCGGTATTACCGAACCGGCCAACGTCATGTTCGGCAAGCTGATGAGTATTTCAGACGACATGATGTGGCGCTATTACGAGCTCTTGTCGTTCAAGTCGATCGCCGAGATCGAACGGCTCAAAGAAGAGGTGAAAAACGGTCGTAATCCACGGGACGTCAAGGTGGAACTGGGACAGGAAATGGTGACCCGTTTCCATTCGGAAGCCTACGCAAAGGCCGCTTTGGACGATTTCGTCGCCCGTTCACGCGGCGGCATTCCCGATGACATTCCTGCCGTGTTTCTTCAGAATGCGCCGTTAGGAATCGGACAGGTCTTGAAACAGGCGGGACTTTGCGCTTCCACGTCAGAAGCGTTGCGTCTGGTCGACCAGGGAGGGGTGAGAGTCGACAGTGCACCGGTCAGTGATCGCGGTTTGAAACTGGAGGCCGGTACCTACGTCGTGCAGGTCGGCAAGCGCAAATTCGCCAAAATAACGTTAAGTTAAAGCGGGGAATCGTTTAAATCCGGTCTCTGCCGATTTTTTTGACGCCGGGAACATGGCGAACCCGGCGTAAAAGCCGTGCCAGATGAATCCGGTTGTCGACCTGGATGGTGAATTTCAACAGATTGAATTCCCCCTGGGTTTCCATTTCGACAGCCGTGATGTTGGCGTTGGAACCACTGATTTCCGCCGTAACTCTGGCCAGTATGCCTTTTTCCTCGACGACTAATAAACGCAAGTAGCAATCGAAACTGCGGTTTAACCCTTCCCCCCAATCGACGTTGATCCATTTTTCCGGTTCTCGGGCAACGAGTTTTTTTGCTTGCGGACATTCGGCGTTGTGGACGACCAGTCCGCGTGTCATGTTGAGTTCCCCGATAATCGTGTCGCCTGGAATCGGCAGACAACAATTGGCCAGTTGGACGTTGATGCCTTCACTGCCGTAAATGAGGACAGGTTCGATTTTCTGCGGTTCTTCGGGATGGACGGCAGTCCCTTGCTTGCGGCCCACTTCGTCGATCAGACCGGCGATACGGCGGGCGACGAGTACGGCAAGCCGTTTGCCGGTTCCGATGTCGGTATAAATGTCGTCCAGGGTTTTCGAACCGGTTTCGTAAAGGAGTCGGTCGTAAACGGCCGGCAGGACATTTTCTTCTTCCACGTGAATGGATTTCAGTGACTGGTGCAAGAGCCGTTTGCCCAGACGGATGGAGTCGGCCTGATTGACGGAGCGAAGATAGCTTCGGATGCGGGAACGGGCTTTCCCGGTGCGGACGAATTCCAGCCAGGAGGGGGTAGGATGGGCTTCCGGGGACGTGATGATTTCGACGATGTCACCGTTTTGCAGTTCGGTTCGGAGAGGGACAACACTGTTGTTGATCTTGACCGAAGCGGTGTGGTCTCCGATGTCGGAATGGATGTTGTAAGCGAAGTCCAGTGCCGTGGCCGCCCGTGGCAAGGCGATGATTTTGGATTTCGGGGTAAAAACGTAGACCGAGTCGGCAAAGAGGTCGACTTTGACGTGTTCGAAAAATTCAGCGGAATTCCCTGTTTGCTGCTGGATGTCTAGGAGAGACTGGAGCCAACCCAAACTGTGTTTCTGGAGATCGGTCAGTGTTTCGTTTTCCGTCTTGTAGAGCCAATGGGCGGCAACACCGGTTTCGGCGACGTGGTGCATTTCCGGTGTTCTGATCTGGAATTCGACCGGAGCGCCGTATGGGCCGATAAGCGTGGTGTGCAGCGATTGATAATTGTTCAGTTTCGGTATGGCGATGTAATCCTGTACCTTGCCGGGAATGGGCTTGTAGAGTGCGTGTAGCACGCCCAACGTCATGTAACACTGGGGCAGCGTGTCGACGACGATGCGGAAACCGTAAATGTCCAGCACTTGCGAAAAAGACAGATTCTGGCTGCGCATTTTCCGATAAATGCCGTAAAGTGTTTTTTCACGTCCGTAAATTTCCGCACGAATGCCATTTTTTTCCAGCGCGTTACTGACAGCGTCGTGGACTTTTCCCAGCAGGGCGCGACGGTTGCCGCGGGATGCCTTGATGGCCTTGGACAGGGTCTCGTAACGGAAAGGATACAGGTTATGAAAAGCCAAATCCTGCATTTCGCGGTAAAGATTGTTGATCCCCAGCCTGTGCGCGATGGGAACGTATACTTCCATCGTTTCACGGGCGATCCGATACCGTTTGGAACGGTTCATCACGTCCAGTGTCCGCATGTTGTGCAACCGGTCAGCCAGTTTGATCAAGATGACCCGGACGTCACGTGCCATGGCCAGCAGCATTTTCCGGAAGTTTTCACCCTGTGCGTCCACATGGGTCTTGAACCGGAGTTTTTCCAATTTCGACAGACCGTCCACCATCGCGGCAACGGGGGCATCGAACCGTTCGATCAACTCTTCCAGGGTAACGCCCTGGTCTTCAACGACGTCATGCAGAAGCGCTGCCGTGATGGCCTGGGCGTCCAGTTTCCAGTCAGCGCAGATCTCGGCGACGGCCAGCGGATGGGAAATGTACGGTTCGCCAGATTTCCGGATCTGTCCAAGGTGCTTTTCGTCGGCGAAACGGAACGCTTCCAGGACCCGCTTCATGTCGGGCGGGGGAAGGTAAGTTTCCAGTTTTTGCGCCAGATGGGAAAACGTGACGACTTTGGGACGGGAAAAAGCGGGCACAATAGTTGTCGCACTGTCAAACTGGTTGACAGGCAGAGCAGCGTGGGCAGGGTTGACGCTGCCGGTCTGGTCGGTCGATAAAGCGGTTTCGGATGGCATCATCATCACTCTGACAGGTCAGCTGTCCACAGGAGAACCGCCAGGCAAACGCACCCGCAAAAGGGGTTTTGCGGCACCAACGTTTAGCTCGGCACCTTTTTCAACATTTCCCGACCGACTTTGGCTGCCGCGATTTCACGCAGTGCAATCACCGTCATTTTGTCTTTGGCTTCCACTTTGGGCGTATGTCCCTGCAACAGTTGGCGGGCACGATACGTGGCACACAGCGTCAGTTCGAACCGGTTCGGAATTTCTTTCAAACAATCTTCAATCGTTATACGGGCCATATCTATTCCTGCAAATCAAATCCTGACGTCATTTTACAAGCCGGTGCAACATCGGATGCCGAATTGTGCAAACAATTCCCTGTTTTTAATGGCTTGCCGCGTAATCCGGCACCGTGCCGTTTCGACAATGGCAGCCAGCTTGGCCAACGCCAGATCAAAATCATGGTTGATAATAACATAATCGAATTCGGATGCATGGCTGATCTCTTCATCAGCTGCCTCGATCCGTTGTTTTATGACTTCTTGCGAATCTTGTCCTCTCCGGTTCAGCCTTTCTTCTAGAACCGAAATGGAGGGGGGAAGGATAAAAACGCTGACGGTTTCCGGAAACAGTTTCCGGATTTGTCGCGCGCCTTGCCAGTCGATTTCCAGCAAGGTGTCGTTACCGGCGTTCAACTGGCCCAGTACACTCAGTTTCGATGTCCCGTAATAATGACCGTGAACAAGTGCGTATTCCAGAAATTCACCTGCGTCCAGGCGACGCCGGAAATCGTCGACGGTCGTGAAATGATATTCACGTCCGTTTTCTTCTCCGGGCCGAGGTGCCCGGGTGGTATGCGAAACCGACAGTCGCAATGTCGGATCTTTCCGGATCAGCTCGGAGAGCAGGGACGATTTGCCCGCACCGGACGGAGCGGTGACGGTGAAAAGCGAACTGCCTGCAACGGATTGTGCAATTTGGGTCATGGGAAACGGATGGTCATGAACGGAGAAAGTTTTTTCATCATGAAAGCCCCGGTTTTACCAGAACTGCCACCACGGACTGTCTTCTTTCCCCCCACCGTACGGAATCTTGCTGTCGGGGTAATTGTGTTTGAAAATCCGGTCGGCATCGTTGCCCAGGTCGTAGAGGCCAAGTTTCTTGTACGATTCGGTCAGGATATAGAGCGCTTCTTCGACCACGGCGGAATCGGGATAATTGTTGATCGCCCGTTGCGCGCGATTGGCTGCTGCCAGATAGGCACCACGCCGATAGTAGTATTTGGCGACGTGCACTTCGTATTTGGCCAGCATCGTGACCAGGTATTTCATACGTAAAATGGCGTCTTTGGTATAAATGCTGTCCGGATAGCGGGTAACCAGAATCTTGAAGGAATCGAAAGCGTCCTGCGCTGCCTTGGGGTCTCGTTCGGAAAGGTCCTGGCGGAAAGCGAAATTCAAAAGACCCAGCCGGTCATTGAAGTTGATGAGTCCGCGAAGGTAATACATGTAGTCGATGTTCGGATGGTTCGGGTGCAGTTTGATGAAACGTTCGACGGCTGCCAATGCCTGTGCTTGTTCGTTGTCGCGGTAATAGGCGTAGGCGATGTCGATCTGTGCCTGTTGAGCGTACACACCGAAAGGATAACGTGATTCCAGTTTTTCGAAATATTCAATGGCCTTTTCATAATTGCCGGAATTCATTTCGTCTTTCGCTTCGCGATACAATTTACCGGCCGGCCAAGAGGTGGTTTCGTCTATTTTTTCGGGTAACAAACCGCAGGCGGTCAGTGAAACGGCCAGAAGGAGTGCCAGAAGTTTTAATAGATTCTTTCGCATGATTTTTGCACAATGCAGTTTGTCCGGAAAAACGTTTGGTTTCAAATTATAGCCGATAGGACTCGATGTGACTGAAAATGAAACACCTGATGACTTCCAAATACCCGTATCCGGAGTCAGTGAGGAAGAAATAGTAACAGAACCGGAAGCCCTCCGGTTTGTTTTGTCGTTTCAAGACGGCGGGGAACGGCTGGATAAAATCCTGGCCAAGGCGCTTTCCCGCTATTCGCGCAGCCGTATTCAACGATGGATCGAAGACGGATACGTGACCGTCGACGGCAAGACGGCGCGCCCGAAACAGACGGTGGCCGGTGGTGAGGAAGTGCTTGTTCTCCCGCAACCGGCTGCGGAAGAACTGGCTTTTTTGCCGGAACCGGTCGATTTTCCAGTCGTTTTTGAAGACGATGACGTGCTGATCGTGAACAAACCGGCCGGGCTCGTTGTCCATCCGGCCGCCGGAAACTGGTCGGGTACCCTGTTGAACGGGCTTTTATACCGTTGGCCGAAGAGCGTGTCACTGCCCCGGGCCGGTATCGTCCACCGGTTGGACAAGGAAACCAGCGGACTGATGGTGGTGGCTAAAACGCTGGAAGCGCAAACCGGTCTGGTCAGACAGTTACAGGCTAGAACGATCCGGCGCGAATATCTGGCGCTGGTCTGGGGCGAGATTCCTGATGCCGGGACGGTCGAACAACCGGTCGGCCGGCATCCGCGGGATCGTGTCCGGATGGCTGTCGTTCAGGGCGCTTCAGGCAAACTGGCCGTGACGCATTACCGGCGGCTGACGGTGGGTCTTGTTCAGGGGAAAGCCGTCAGTTTGGTGAAATGCCGACTTGAAACGGGACGAACGCATCAAATCCGCGTTCATATGCAGTTCATCGGTTTTCCACTCGTGGGCGATCCCGTATACGGCCAGTCTCATCCGGTTGCTGTTTTCTCCCGGCAGGCTTTGCACGCTTTCAGGTTGGGTTTTTTGCACCCTCGCCGGTCGGTTCCTTGCGAATGGATCGCTGCTTTACCCGCCGACATGAAAGCGCTGCTTGTCAGCGCTGCCATTACTGAAAAGGACGACTGGTATGCCTCTGATTATTCCTGACTGGCCCGCCCCCGAGAGGGTACGGGCGTTTTCAACCGTGCGCAGCGGCGGCTACAGTCCTTTTCCCTATCACGGCAGTCGTTCGGATCGGGGCGGTCTCAATGTCGGCTTGCACGTTGGAGACGACCCGGAAAAGGTGCG